>JABDJT010000400.1 GCA_013003335.1 Verrucomicrobiales bacterium
ATGGCGGCTGGATTGTGGAAGGATAAATACGCCGCCAACAACAAGAACGAGTATTTCGCTGAGGGTGTCCAAAGCTGGTTCGACAACAATCGTGAACCCGATCACGATCACAATCACGTCAACACCCGCGCCGAATTGATCGAATACGATCCGGATTTGGCTGCGTTGCTGAAAGAGGTATTTGGCGATACCGAGCTGGTTTACGTCCGCCCGCCGGACAGGAAAGATCAGGCGCATCTCAAAGGCTACGACTATTCCAAAAGCCCGAAGTTTGTGTGGCCGAAGCGGCTGCGGTTGATCGATTTGAAGAAGTGACCGATACAATCCAAAGGGGTTGGTTTGGTGAATCGACCGTGAATTTTCACTCCGACTGAATCCGGGTCGCTCACGACTTCGTTTTCGGGGTCGGGATCAAATTTTTCGTCTTCCAGGACGAATGATCAATCCGGATACTACATTTTCGACACGGTTTTTTCTTTGCTCAGTCTGATGGGTAGTTTTGAATAATTATTCGGCCTTTTGCCCGAAACGAAATCACAGACAGTATGATCCTTCCCCCCCGCAGAATCGGTGCGCTGATTTTGGCCGGCGCGCTTGCGATTCCGGTCGGCGCGGGATTTTGCCAGGATGAAAAGCCGAAGGCTCCGGCCGATCCGGCAGCACCGGCGGGCGTGGAAACGGAGGGAGCGGCGCAGTTGATCGAGCGGGGACGGGCGGCGTTTGCGAAGAACAATTTCGCGGAGGCGGAGCAGGCGCTGGAGAAATTTATCGACGACTACGGCGAGGCGGAGGAGGCAGAAAAGGCGGTAAAAGTGCTGACCCCGCTGGTCGCGATTTCCAAGGTCGGCGTGAAGAAATTCGATGAGGCGTTGGTCTGGATCGAGAAATCGCTGGCCGATCCGCAACTGGATTTTGCGGTGCGCGATGAGCTGAGTTTCTGGAAGGCGATTTGCCTGATGACCGACAAGGATAAGCTGGTCGAGGCCCAGGAGGCATTCGGTGAATATTGGGCGAACGAAAATCACAATGCCTTCAAGCGATACGAAGCACTGCTAATGTTCGCGACGCTTTACCTGCAGCAGGACTTTCCGGAGTTCGCAGCAGATTTTTTAGCCGGGGAAATCCCGAAGTTTCGCGAGGAAGCACCCGAAGCCGCAAGCCGTGCGGTCGTTTTGCAGCTCTACTCGCGGATCGCGGCGAAGCAGGATGAGCAGGCGCTGGAATTGATCAAGACTGAGTACCCGCGGCTCGAGGACATGACGCAGGTAATCAGTTTTCAAATGCTGGCCTTGCAGCTCGGCGCGAAATTCCTCGAGGAAAAAGAATGGCACAACGCCATCGCCTGCCTGCAGCGAATTTGGACGCGGGAGAAGCTGCTCGAATACCAAAACGCGAAGGTGAAACAGATTGAGGACCGGATTGCGCTGCTCAAAAAACGACCGAATACGCAGTCCACCATTTTCCAGCTGGAAGCGATTTTGAAGCGGGTGAATCGAGAGCTGGATAATTTTCAAAAGCAGGAAAATTTCAACTCGGCTCTCCGGCTCCGGCTGGCGATGGCGTTTCAGGGGCTGGGCCGGTATCGCGAAGCGGCGCTGGTGATGGAGGATATGCTGAAATCGATGCCGCAGGACGCGGTGGTCGATTCCGCGAGTCTCGCGTTGCTGCAGTGCTGGATGGAAATCGAGCGTTGGCCGAAAGCGATCGAGGCGGCGGATTTGTATGTCGAGAAATTCGGAGATGCCGGAACGAATCTCGCTACGGTCCTGTTTTTGAAAGCCGAAGCGCTTCGTGAAAGTCACGCTCATGGCCGCGCGCAGCTGGCTTACGGCGAATTGGTCGAGAAATTTCCGAAAGATCCTATCGCTCCGAAAGCCATGTTCATGCAGGGATTTCTCTACCTGCAGCAGGACGACAATGAGGGTGCAATCTACCAGTTCGAGCAACTGAAACGCCAGTATCCCGATTCGCCAATGCTCGACGACGGGGATTACTGGACCGGCCAGGCGCTCGGATTTTCAAGCGAATACGTCGCTGCCCGCGAGCACATGCAGGGCTACCTCGAGCGCTGGGAAAATCCGAAATACGAGAAGGAGGCGTTGTTCCGCATCGCGGTCTGCACCTTTTCCAATGCCGAGTATCCGAAGTCGATCGAGCAGTTCGAAAGCTGGCTCGAAACCTACGAGGGTGACTCGCTGGCGGACGAAGTGAACCTCCTGCTTGGCGATGCGTGTTTCGGCGAAGGCGAGGCGGAAAAAGGATTCGCGGCTTACGAACGCGTCCGCCCGTCTGGCGGTCGGTTTTTTGAAGATGCGTGGTTCAAGAAAGGCAACGCCATCAAGCTGCTCGAGGAATACGATCGGATGCAGGCGCACTTCGAGGAATACATCACGAAATTCCCCGAATCGAATCGCATGCCGGAGGCGGTGTACTGGGTCGGCTGGGTTCACACCAGCCGCGGCGAGCCGGAGAAAGCGCGGGAGATATACTGGGAAACGATCGACGCGCACGGGAATGACCCGGAAATGTACACGATGGCCGATTTGCTCGACGGGCTGCCTTCGGTATACAAAAGTGACAGCGAAGACGGTCGGCAGGCGCTGCTGACCCGGCTCGAGTCGACTGCATCCGCTGCGAAGCGGGAAGGCAAAAACACGCTGGCACTTCGCAGCCTCTGGCAGCGAGCGAAAATCATCGGGCGGAATGCGCCGGAAACCGGCCGGGTCGAGTTGCAGCTGCTCGCCGATCTCGTCGATCCGAAAATCCACAACCCGCTCATCAGCACCGCTGTGGCCGATGCATTGCGGGAGGGCGGCAATCCGATCAAGGCGAAGGAAATTTATACTGAGACCAGAAAATGGCATCCGCGAGCGGTGCAGAAAGACCGGATTTACCGGGGTCTCGGAGCCATTGCCGAGGCGGAGGGTGACGGCGCGAAAGCGATCGAGTATTACGAAAAATTCGAGAAGGAAACCGCCGCTTCCACCGGTCTCGGCGAAATACAGCTCGCCAAGGCGAGAATCTATGGCGAGCAGGGCCGGGCCGGGAAAGCGCGCGAAACGCTCGAAGCGGTGTTGGAAGGCGGCACGGTGACTGCGGCGGTGAAAGCGAAGGCGTTGTTCGACATCGGCCGCATACTTGAAGAGGAGGGCGACCTGAAAAAAGCGACGGCGTATTACGAGCGGGTTTACGTCGCTTACGGCAAATTCTCCGAGCTTAACGCGAAAGCCTACTGGGCGCGCGGTGAAGCGCTGGAAGAATTAAACATGTCGCCAGAAGCGCTCGAGGTGTACCGGGAATTAGCCGCGCGCGACGACCTCCGGCGGTTTGACGAAGCCGAAAAAGCGGAAGCAAAAATCCGGCGGCTTGAGCCGCTGGTGCCAAAAGAACCGCAGCCGGAATCGGCGGATAAAGGTGGGAAGGGGGAAGCCGGGACATGAGGAACTTTGCCAGCACGATTCAACTGGGTTGGTTCGCCACGCAGACCCTGTTGATTTGTTTCGCCGCGATAAATTGCTTTCCGCCGTCCGGGCAGGCCGGCGATGTCCTTCACCTGAAAAACGGGCAGGCCGCGGAGGTGAAAATCGAATCGATCACGGACGAATTGTTGACTTACATCACGGAAGTCAAACTGCCGAACGGACAGACGGGCATCGCGAAACGGACCGTGCCGGTTGAGCAGATTAATTTCATTGAATTTGGTCCGGTGCCGGGCGAGCTCGACGTTTTGGAGGATCCCGGGACCCCGACGATCGAGGAAATCGATGCGGTGTGGGACAAGAAATTCTCGAACCTGCATCGCCCGCGGAGCAACGCCGGAAAAATCGGCCTGATGCTTGGGGAAGCTCTGCTTCGCGATGAAAAAAGCGAGTTTCGCTGGAATCGAGCCCTCGAACTGTACGATTTGATCCGCGAAACATCCTGGAGTGCCGAGGATAAAGCCGCTGCCCGGAAAGGTCGGCTTCAGGCGCTGATCCGGCTCGGTGACATCGATACTGCGATCAAAGAGGCTACTCAACTGGCCTCCGAAACCGAAGATGCCACGATGCTGATCGAGGCAAAGTTCGTCCTGGCGAAAGCAGATTTTGAACGGCTTCAAAAGCTGGAAGAAGAAAATCCAAAATGGATGGAGGACGACACGATTTTGCCGGAGCGGAATCGGCTGTATCACACGACGGTCGATCAGTTTTTGTGGCCGTATTTGTTTCACGGGACCTTGGAGGAACAGGCCGCGCGTGGGCTCGTGGCGGCTGGAGAGGTGTATCGATTCGCCGGAAAAGAAGACGAGTCGAAGGCTTGCTTTGAGGATGCCGTGAAATTGTATCCGGGGACGGATGCGGCTGAGAAAGCGACGATTTTATTGGATTTTAAAACGAATGATCAACCGAATGAAACGAACGATGACGCACCGAAACCCAAGTAAATTCACCCGCTGGAAAATTTTCTTCCTTTCCGCATTTTTCGCACTGACAGCAGGGATTGCGGTTGCCCAGGACAAAGGCGGAAATGGCGAAACGCCGTCCGCCACGACAGAAAACGGCAACGAAGTCACGAAGCAATCGGCGCTCGATTTGTACAAGCAGGGCGGGTCGTTTATGCACGTGTTGCTGATCTGCTCGATCGGGACGATCGCGGTGGCGGTATACTGTTTCGTGCAGGTCAGCCGGAAGAAAATGGTGCCGCAAACGATGGTCGACCAGGTAAACCAGGCGATGGCGGCGAAGGATGTGAATACGGCTTACCAGGTCTGCAAATCGACGCCGAACAGCTATGCCAATGTCATTTCCAACGCGCTGTTGAAGGTGAATTTCGATCGCGATTTGAACAACAAGGTGTCGATGGTTGATGCAGCAATGGAGGCGCTCGACGAAGAGGAACACAAGCAAATGGTGTGGGTGAATTACCTGAATGTGTTCGCAGTGCTGGCCCCGATGATCGGCCTGCTCGGGACGGTCTGGGGAATGATCGAGGCCTTTGACGTGCTGACTGCCGGTGATTCCGATCCGAAGAAACTCGCCGGCGGCATCAAGATCGCGATGGTCACGACCGCCGGTGGTTTGATCGTCGGGATTCCGTCGATGTTCTTTTACCTCTTTTTCCGGGATAAGTTGCAGGGGGTGATCACCACGATTCAAAAAAACGCCAGCTTCGCGATCGATATTCTGTCGGGCGAGATTCGCCTGGAAGGCGCGGAGACGCCGGCGGCTGAAGAAGTGGCCGAAGCGGGTGCGGAAGCAACTGAAGCCCCGACCTCTGAATCCTGATCTCTGATCCCTGTTCCAAAAATGCCACGTCGCCGAACCAACGAAGAAGTCGCTTTCAACATCACGCCGATGATTGACATGACCTTCCTTCTTTTGATTTTTTTCATGGTGACGAGCAACATCACCAATCAGCAGATTAATGTGCCGGTCGCGCTGCCGACGGCCCGTTCTGCGGTCGATCCAAATCCGAGGATTGAGCGGGATTTGATCAATATCGACGGCGACGGGAATTATTACATCGCCGACAAACCGGCGACGAAGGAGGAGTTGATGGCTCACCTGCGGGTGAAATTTAAGGATTATCCACCGCTGCAAATTTATCTCCGCGCCGACAAGAACACCCCCACCAAGAAGATCCGCGAATTCATGGACATGGCCGCCGAAGTCGGCGCGCTGGATGTGATTTTCGGGACGTTTACGAATTAGAAAAGCCAAATTTTATCGAATGCGCTACCGCCAAAAACGCCGTCGAACCAGATCGGGTACCGTCGAAATGCAGATGGGGCCGATGATCGATATGGTGTTCCTGTTGCTGGTGTTTTTTATGGTCTCCGCGAAGCCGGTGAAACCGGAAAGCGATATCCCGATGGGATTGCCGGGGCAGGTTTCGCAGGAGGAACGAGTCGATATTCCGGATGAAGCGCGGATTATCATCCAGCCCGACGGCCAGATTGTTCTGAACGAACAGGCGCTCGATTCGCCGAAGACCCAAGATTTACCGGAATTGCGGGCGGTGCTGGTGCGCTTCAAGAAGGCCGCTGATTCCGCGAAAGCAGATGCGCTCGTCACGCTCGCACCGCATGATACGGTGCCTCATCAACGTTTGGTGGATGTTTTGAATACGTGCGCGGAAGCGGGGATTACCGGGGTGACTTTGGCTGGAGCAACGGAAGGAGAATAAGAATGAGTATTTCAATCAAACTCGATTCTCCATCGCCTGCACCGGCTCCAAAGCCGAAGAAGCAGAAGCGTGCGAAATCGGGCGAGGAAAAGGTGAAGTCGGGGCGTCGGGCGGTGATTTCGTCAGTGATCATCGGGTCGATCGTGGTGCACCTGATCGGGCTGGCGCTCTTCGGATTATGGACGGTGGCGGAGTATTTCAACCGGCCGGAAGCGCGGTTCGAGGTGAAGAAGAAAGTGGTGAAAATCCCGCCGAAACCGCCGGAACACAAAATGAACGTGGCGAAACACGAGGCGATGGCACCGAAACCGGTTTTTGATGACAAGCTGGTGTCGACGCGGCCGACGGATTTCGCGTTGCCGGAGCTGCCGCAAGTGAATCTGGATCAAATGCTGCCGCTCGATCCGTCGGAACTGATTTCCGACCAGGTAAACGGGCTGGTGGGTTCGGCGGCACTGGGATCGGGGCTCGGGCAGGGGCTCGGTGGCGGCGGCGGCACTGGTGAAGGGATGAGCTTTTTCGGTGTGAAAGCAGACGGCGACCGGATCGTGCTGCTGTTTGATGTTTCGTCGTCGGTCGTAAACAAGGCGACCAAAGCGGGCGTGCCGCTGGAGCGGATTCAGGAAGAAACGCTGAAATTGATCGAAGGTCTGCCGATCGCAGCGCAGTTTTCGATGATTCAGTTCACGCAGAATTACAAGCCGTTCACGACGGAACTTCTGGCGGCAACTCCGGGCAACAAGAGACTGGCGCAGGAATGGGTGCGCGAGGAGTGGGTCACCAGCGGGACAATGAGCGGCCGCGAGGTTGTTTCCAATTCACGCGGGCTGGTCGAGGTTCTGGAAAAAGCCTTCGCAATGCGGCCGAATGTGATTTTCCTGATCTCCGACGCGAGTTTTCAATGGCGGCCGAAAGGCGGGAACAAGGATATCCCGTATCGCGAGCTTCGAAAAGTCATCGACGACCTCCAGGATTCTTTACCCCGCGAAGCGCCGATCCATTTTATCGGCTTCGCTCCGGACGACGAGGATGTGAAGGAATGGAAGCGGATTTTGCGGCGAAGCGACGGTGAATTTCGCGAATTGAAGGAAAAGTGACGAAACTTTCTTGGATAAGGAGGGAAAAGCCCCTAAAAATCAGGGTAGTTCTGCAGATTGATGTGACTTCCGCACAGGGGAACCCGATCTAAAACCCCAGAACTGATTCGTCGAATCTTCCATTCCAACAACTGCTAGACTTCCTACCCACAAATTATCATGAATTTACCATTTATCCTCGCTCAAGACGACATTGAGTCAGCCGCAGAAGGCGGTATGGGCATCATTGAGAAACTTCAGCAATGGGCTGAACTCATCCCCGGAGGAGTCGGCATCTGGCTCTTCGCGATCATCTTACTTTTCGTGGGTTTCTGGATCCTGAAACAGGTCCGCAAGCTGGTCGAAAAGTTGATGGAGAAAACCAATATCGACGACAAGATCGCAAAACTGCTCGGACAGGAAACTGCGAACTCTGAAAAGGCGGTTGGTGCTTTCGTCTTTTACTTCCTCCTCGTGATCCTGCTGATTTTCGTGCTGAATCTTGTCGGCCAGGAAGATCTCGTCGCTTCGCTGCAGGGAATGCTGAACCAGTTCCTCGAATTCATTCCGAAACTGGTTGGTGCGGGAGTTCTCGGGTTTATCACCTACATCATTGCGAAAGTGGCTCGTGAGATTCTGACGGGGATTCTTTCCTCCGCGAGAGTCGATGAGCGTCTCGGCACAGGTGAAGGCAAGCCGATCACGAATGCAGTCGGGATCGTAGCATTTTTTGGAATTATCCTTCTGATGCTCCCGGCTGTTCTTGGATTGTTGGAGCTCAATTCCGTATCTGAGCCGATTTCGGATGTTGTGAATCAGATCTTCGGATACATCCCGAACCTGTTTGCCGGTGTGATTCTGTTCGCGATCGGTTACCTGATCGCCACGATCGTGCAAAAAGTGCTTTCCAACGTGCTGGCCGCAATTGGTGCGGATGCACTGCCATCCAAGCTCGGACACACCGGAGACGAATTGATCGGTGGGAAAAAACTTTCCGACCTGGCTGGCATCGTTGCGATGGCGTCCATTCTCGTAGTGCTGGGTGCGCAGGCAATTGAGAAAATGCAGCTTGGATTCATCTCCGATCTTTCGAAAGAACTGGTCCCCGGATACTTCAACATCCTGATTGCGGTGATCATTTTCGCAGTCGCGTTTTTTGTCGCAAACTTCCTCAGCAAGCTGGTGCCAAGTCCGTTTTGGGCCAAGGTCGTGAAAATCGGCGTGATCGTATTTCTCGGAGCAGTCGCTCTCCAGAAAGCGAATATTTCCTCGCTGACGAACGAGACCTTCCAGGTCCTGATTACGGCGGCGATTGTTGCCGGAGCATTCGCCCTCGGCGTGGGTGGCGCTATCGCCATCGGTCTTGGGGGCCGCGAGCGGGCCAAGAAATTCCTCGACCGTTTCGGTTCCAATTCCTGATCCAAACTCAAGAACGAAGCAACAGGGTTGGTTTGCCGAACACACCCTGTTGCTTCAATAATCCGAAAGGAGGCTTCGCGGGAAACGCGGCGCCTCCTTTTTTACGCCGCTGATAAGTTAGGGCTTGAGATTCACTGATTCGTTTCCTAAGTTTTTTCCCCGCACAAAACATAACACTGACCGATTCCGTTTCTGGAAAATCAGGCCATGAAATACCGTCTTATCTCGTTCCTCACCCTTTCTGCTTCCAGCTTGCTCTTTTTGCCAAGCTGCGAAACCACCAATTCATCCTCCGACTGGCGTCGTCCGTCCCGATACGGAGCCGGTGGACCCAACGACAACAACAATCGTTTTGGTTACACCGACCGCGAGGACTCCAATTCCCGCGACCGGGACAATTCGAGCCGGAACGAGGAGGAAGAGAAGCCGAAGAAGGAGAACAACAATTCTTCCCCCGACACTAATAATCTCGGTTTTGCGATTAAGGTGCCGGGCAAACCGCTTTCTGTCACCCTTCCCGGGGCCGGCAAGTCACTTGGCGAAATTTCGATTGAGAAATATGACGCTGCCGGCAATCCGACCGGTGAACCGCTCCCTCCGGGGACCCCTGTGGAAATCGACGACCCGAACAATCCCGGGAAGAAGATTTACTTCAAGGTTCCATAATTGACTGAATCCCGCCCACTGTTTTGGACGGCTCCAATCCCTTTCATCGAGTCGCTGTGTTGGGCCCCGGCCTGCTCGGCGGCTCGATTCTTTTTGCCCTTCGGAAACGGGATTCTGAAGCGAATTTATCGGTCTGGGGCCGACGCGAGGAACCCGTTGAGCAATTGACATCGACGGGCACGGTTCAGCACGGATCGACCGATCTGGCAGAGATTCTCAAGGAAAATCCGGACTTGATCATCCTGGCGACGCCGATCGGAAACATGCCTCAAATAGCGCGGCAGATCGCTGAAACTTCACCCGGGCCTGCGATCATCACCGACGTCGGAAGCACGAAAGTCGGAATCGTCGAAGTGCTCGAATCGATTTTCGCAGATCGGGGAGATCTTGAGTTTATCGGGAGCCATCCAATGGCCGGTTCGGAAAAGACCGGGCTGGAAAATGCCGATGCAGATTTGTTTGAAGACGCTGCCTGCATTTTGACGCGTTCGCCTACCACGAACCTGGATGCACTGGAGCGTGTGCAGTCACTCTGGCAATATCTCGGGTGCAGTACGTCGCTTCTGGAGCCGGATGTGCATGACGAAACTGTCGCCCGGATTTCCCATCTGCCTCATCTCGTTGCTGCGGCGGTCGTAAAAGCCGGGTTGGAAAAGTTTTCCGGCGCGGCGGATTTTTGCGGCGGCGGATTTCGCGACACGACCCGGATTGCCTCGGGTCCACCCGAAATGTGGTCGGAAATCCTGCTGGAAAACCGGGGAAAAGTCATCGAATCTCTCCGCGATCTGATTCGGGAACTCGAATCGGTTCAGCAAGCCCTCAACGATCTCGACCGGGACCGCATCACGCGGTTTTTGGAGGAAGCGAAACAGTTGCGGGATCAAACTCTTTCCAACGATTGAACCAATCCGATGTCGGAATTCAAAGTCAGACCTGTCGATTCTTTTTCCGCCGAGTTGAAAGTGCCCGGCGACAAAAGCATTTCCCACCGCGCGGTCATGTTCGCCGCGCTCTCCAACGGCACTTGCGAAATCGACGGGTTTCTTCCCAGCGAAGACTGCCTGGCTACGGTCGGGGCGCTGAAACAGCTCGGCGTCGAAATTAAGTCGCTCAACGAAGACGCCACCAAGCTGGTTGTGCAGGGC
>JABDJT010000426.1 GCA_013003335.1 Verrucomicrobiales bacterium
GTTCCTTACCGGTTCCGGTTTCACCGCGAATCAATACCGTCACCGGAGTCGCGGAGAGGCGTCCGAGGGCCTTATAGATTTCGAGCATCTCCCGGCTTTTTCCGATCAATGCGTCGGAATCAGGCGAAGGGCTGTCGGCTTCCACGCCAATCTCGACCTGCTTTGACATCCGGCGCGAGGCAGCCACGGCTTCCCGGACAACTTTTCGCAATTCATCCGGGTCGACCGGTTTGGCCAGAAAGTCATACGCCCCGGATTTGATTGCCTCGATTGCTGTATTGGAACCGGGATTCTTCGTCACCATCACGACCGGTAAATGGGGATCTTTCCGCTGAAATTCAGCGATCAAAGCCAGGCCGCCGATTCCTTCCAGGCGGAATTCGCAGATGACGAGATCAAAGGACTCGTGCCGGGCGAGTTCCAGCGCTTCCGTGCCGGATTCAGCTGCAACGAGATAGCAATCCTCTTGCGCCAGCATCGATCCAAATTCGGAAACCTGTTTCCGGTCTGGATCGACGACAAGAAGGCGGGTGGATTGCGGCATTGGTAAAAAATTTACCGGCATCCGGTAAATTTCCAACCAGTTTTTAAGGGTGCCGCAAATGTCGATTTTCGTAAGTCCCTGATTTCCAATGGAAATCAGAAAGCCGGAAACTTGGCATTCGAATTGCTATTAGAGGGGCTGAACAAGCAGACAAACTTTTTCTAACCACCAAAAACCACCAAACAACTATGAAAAAAATCGAAGCCATTATCAAACCTTTCAAACTCGAAGAAGTGAAGGAAGCCCTCACGGAATCCGGAATTCACGGAATGACCGTGAGCGAAGTGAAAGGATTCGGCCGTCAGAAGGGCCATACCGAGATCTACCGGGGCTCCGAGTACACCGTCGACTTTCTTCCAAAGGTGAAACTGGAAACAGTTGTCGACGACGAAGACGCCCAGTCCGTAGTCGACACGATCGTCAAAGCGGCCGCGACCGGCAAAATCGGAGACGGTAAAGTGTTCATCTCTTCCGTCGAAGACGCCATTCGCATCCGGACCGGGGAAACCGGCTCTGATGCAATCGCGACGTCCGACTCCTGATCCTGATTGATCTACCAGTCGAATCGTTTTTGATCCAACAGGGCGTGTTCTCTGAACCAACCTTGTTGGATCATTTTTTTTGCGGATTGGGCGGAAAACGCAACGGCCGTCCGGTTTCCCGGACGGCCGTCGAAATTCGTCGAAGAATTCCAGGGCTTCCCCCGGCCACTCTCCTGAAAATTTTAGAATTGGATCACTTCTGGATCACCACTTCCGGCGCGGGCGGCATCGGCTGATACGCCTGTTTCTTTTTCGAAGCGCAGGCGCCAACGCCCGCCATAATTGTGGCGATTCCGATCAGGGTAATGATATTTTTCATGGTCGATTGATGTTGTATGATGAGTTGCCCGACCCGCCGGCACAGGCCGGCAACTCGGAATTTTACAAATTTTAGCTCTTTTTTCATTAATTGGCTATTAAATTTTAAATTTACTTTACTATTTTGGTTTACGAACCTTTTCAGGACGCACCAAGGATTTGCAAACCGAATGCAGAGGATTAAGGTCTCCGCCCTCCGAAAAACTCAGCCAAATGAGCGACGCCAAACACATTGCCATCGCCGGTGCCACGGGCGCCGTAGGCGAAGAATTGCTCAACTGCCTTGCGCAGCGCAAATTCCCAATCGCAAAGCTGACCCTGCTCGCTTCGGCGCGTTCAGCCGGAAAGACGCTTCCGTTCGGCGGAGAGGAAATTGAAGTGCAGGAACTGACGATGAATTCTTTTGAGGGCGTCGATATCGCGCTTTTCAGCGCCGGAGGCGGGATTTCCAAGCAGTTTGCTCCGGCGGCGGTCGCTGCAGGAGCTGTGGTGGTGGACAATTCCTCGGCTTTTCGAATGGACGAAGGAGTGCCCTTGGTCGTGCCGGAAGTCAACGGAGAGGACGCCCAGAATCATGATGGCATTATCGCGAACCCGAATTGCACCACGATTATCACCCTGATGGGGCTGAATCCCCTGCACCGGGCTTTCGGTGGAGTGACGAAAATTATCGCATCAAGCTACCAGGCGGTTTCCGGAAGCGGCGCAAGTGGGATTCTCGAACTGGACGCGCAACTTTCCGCCATCGCACACGGCGAGCCGATTCCTGACAGGCAGGTTTATCTTCACCAGATTGCCAACAACGTGATTCCCCACGTCGATGTGTTCACGGAAAACGGCTACACCAAGGAGGAAATGAAAATGTTCCACGAGGGCCGGAAGATTTTACACGTGCCGGATTTGAAAGCCTCTGTGACCTGCGTTCGCGTACCGGTTCACCGGTCCCACGCGGTCGCGGTGACCGCCGTTTTCGAGAACGAACCGGATGTCGATCAAGCCCGCAAAGCCATTTCTGCAGCCCCGGGCGTGGAGGTTCGCGATGAGCCTTTCGCCGATCCGCCGATTTACCCGACTCCCCTCGACACAACCAACGGGGACGACTGCCTGGTCGGTCGTATTCGACGGGACCTTGTTCTGGACAACGCCCTCACCTTCTGGGTTGTCGGAGATCAGGTTCGGAAAGGAGCGGCTTTGAATGCCGTTCAAATCGCCGAGTTGCTTTGATCCGATGGCTGCTGAATCGTTCAAATCCTATCTTACCGGTCGGAAAAAGACCGTCGATTCCGCCCTGCAGAAATTTTTGCCCACTTCGCGGACCCGACCGTCCACGATCCACGAAGCGATGCGATACAGCCTGTTTGCCGGGGGAAAACGCCTGCGCCCGATCCTTACACTGGCTGCCTGTGAAGCCTGTGGGGGGAAAATGGAGCGCGCCATGCCGGCTGCGGCTGCCGTGGAATGCATCCACACCTATTCCCTGATCCACGACGATCTTCCCTGCATGGATGATGACGATTTCCGGCGCGGCCAGCCGACATCGCATACGAAATACGGAGAAGGCATTGCTGTTCTGGCCGGGGATGCCCTTCTCACCATTGCCTTTGAAATTCTCGCTCAAACCAAACCGGCGCCGAAATGCCGATACTCCGTCGCCGATTTCGTCCTCGATTTGGCAGATGCATCCGGGAGCAGGAAATTGATCGGCGGACAGGTTCTGGATTTGGAGGGAGAAGGACAGGATGTGCAACTGTCGCCCACGCAGCTTCGCTACATTCACGAAAGTAAAACGGCTGCGCTTTTGACATCGTCGGTACGGCTCGGAGGGATGGCTGCCAACGCGACTCCGATGAAACTCCAGGCCCTCACCGATTTTGGTTACTCCGTCGGCCTGGCCTTCCAGATCATCGACGATATCCTCGATGTGACGCAATCTTCCGAGCAACTGGGAAAAAGCGCCGGCAAAGACGTAGCCACCGATAAATCCACCTATCCCGCCATGTTCGGTTTGGAAAAATCCAGGAAAGAGGCGACTCGCCTGACCCGGAAAGCGCTCAAAGCAGTAGGAGTTTTCGGAGAAAACGGGGAAAGGCTGGAGCAAATCGCCCACTACCTGCTTGATCGGGATTATTGAGGGTAACGAACCAACAGGGTCTATTTGACGAACCAACCCGGTTCGTTCGTTTCAACGGTCCTCCATCACCTCGGCTTCCGCCTCGATAATCACCGGATCTTCCCGCCGACCTTCGGTGGCCGGTTTTTGCGCATCGGGCATCACCCCGGTGACCTGCACCCGGGCTTTCAAATGATGGCCGAGAGATTTTCGTACAAGCGCCCGAATCGGCGGCACGAGCAGGCAAAAGCCGATGGCATCGGTAAGGAAACCGGGCGTCAGAAGAACGGCTCCTGCCACCAGGATCATCAATCCGTCCATGATCTCCGCGTGGGGCATTCGCCCTTCGGCGGTCGCCTGGCGGAATTTCGATAAGGTCTTCAATCCCTGCAGTTTCGTCAGCCACGCACCGAGGAAACCGGTCACAACGACCGTCGCAACGGTCCACCCGATCCCAATTTTTGTGCCGATCTGGTAAAACAGGATCAGCTCGATCAGGGGAACGAAAATAAAGAGGAGAAGGAGTCGAAAAAACATGCCGGCAAAGGTTAGACGGGAAAACAGGAATCGCGTTCAGTTTTTGAAACGATTGACGACACCGTTTCCTTTTCGTTTTCTTTCGGTATGTCCAAACTCGATATCCCCGCTCCAGCCGATCACCCTTTCCGCATTCAGCCCGGCACGACGGTCGATTTAAACGAAGTGCCCACCCGCCATGAAACGCTTTTCCCGATGGAAAAATCTGAGGGAAAAGAACTGTTCGATGATTTGGAGGACGAAATCGATGACCTGCAGACCCGGCTCTATGCCGAAGACAAGCACAAGCTTCTCGTCGTCATGCAGGCGATGGACACCGGAGGAAAGGACGGCACCATCCGGGACGTATTCGATAAAATGGACCCGCAGGGAATTCGCG
This sequence comes from Verrucomicrobiales bacterium, assembly GCA_013003335.1. GTDB lineage: Bacteria > Verrucomicrobiota > Verrucomicrobiia > Verrucomicrobiales > DEV007 > JABDJT01. Next base: position 4,431 of record JABDJT010000426.1, read on the forward strand.
TAGCGTCTTTCAAGCGCCCCAGCAAAAAGGAACTGGCCCATGATTACCTGTGGCGCGTCCACAAGCAGACACCTGCAACCGGCCAGACAGTCATCTTCAACCGCAGCCACTACGAGGACATCGTGGCCGTGCGTGTCCGCGAGATTTTTCCGGAATCCCGCTGGTCCAAACGATACGAGCACATCGTCAATTTCGAAAAGCTGTTGGCTGACGAAGGCACAACCATTCTGAAAATATTTCTGCACATCTCCATGGATGAACAAAAAGAGCGGCTCCAGGCCCGGCTCGACGAGCCCGGGAAAAACTGGAAATTCAATCCCGGAGACCTCGACGACCGGGCTCTCTGGCCGAAATTCATGGAGGCCTACAGCGATGTTTTGAGCAGGACCAGCACGGATCACGCTCCGTGGTATGTCATTCCCGCAGACCGGAAATGGTACCGAAATCTGGCAATCGCCCAGATTTTGATCGGCACGCTGCGTGAGTTGAACATGCAATATCCGCCGGTCGATTTCGATCCGAAAGCCATCGTGATTGATTGAAACAGTCGACTCCGAAAGAGTTAGCCCAGCGAACAAACAGGGTTGATTCGACCCGCGCAATCTGGTCTGATCGCTGCCGTCATGGCCTCCTCCAAATACCGCGAGCGCGCGTTCGAAACTGAAAAAATGCCGCCCGGCATTCCGTACATCGTCGGCAACGAAGCTGCCGAACGATTCAGTTTCTATGGGATGCGGGCATTGCTCGCGATTTTCATGACCAAATATCTCTGGCTCATGAATGATACGCCGGGGGCCAAGATGATCGCGGCGGAAGCGACCGAAAAGCAGCACTGGTTCATCCTGTGGGTGTATTTCACACCGATCATCGGCGCGCTGATTGCGGACGTTTTCCTCGGAAAATACCGGACGATCATTTGGCTTTCGCTGGTCTACTGTGCCGGTCATGGGGCTCTCGCCTTCATGGGGATCGAGGGATCGGCAGAGGCCTGGTTTGTTGCCGGCCTTGCGCTGATCTGTATTGGCTCCGGGGGGATCAAACCGTGTGTTTCAGCTCACGTGGGAGACCAATTCGGCACCAAAAACCGGCATTTGCTCACCAAAGTGTTCAACTGGTTTTACTGGTCGATCAATCTCGGAGCGTTCATCTCCTCCGCGATGACTCCCTGGCTGATGCAATGGTGGGGCCCGCACCTCGCTTTCGGGGTGCCCGGAATCCTCATGGCGCTGGCGACCTTTGTGTTCTGGCTCGGTCGGAGAAAATTCGTTCACATTCCACCAGCCGGAAAAAGGGCAGTTCGCGAGGCATTCACCGCGGACGGGGTGAAAGCCATTTTGAAACTGTCGACGATCTACGTGTTCGTCGCCGTGTTCTGGGCACTGTTTGATCAACATTCCTCTTCCTGGGTGATCCAGGTGGACGACATGAACCGGAATTTTCTTGGAATCGAATGGCTCCCAAGCCAGATCCAGGCGTTGAACCCGTTGCTGATCCTGACGTTCATCCCGCTTTTCACCTACATCATCTACCCCGCAATCTCGAAATTTTTCCCGCTGACTCCGCTCCGGAAAATGAGCATCGGATTTTTCGTGATGTTCGTGGCGTGGTTGATCGTGTCTTTCGCCCAGGAACAGATCGATGCCGGTGAACGCCCTTCATTCGGTTGGCAGGCACTGGGCTACATGCTCATGACCGCATCGGAAGTGATGATATCGATTGTGTGCCTGGAATTCAGCTACACCCAAGCTCCCAAGTCGATGAAATCATTCATCATGGCCTTGTTCCTGCTCGCCGTCGCCGGCGGAAACCTGATCACCGCCCTGTTCAACCACTACATCCAGGCCCCGAACACCCTGAAAGAAGCCGACGAATTGGCCAAGGCGGGGCAAAAACCAGAGGTCGTAATGCCCGGCGATGTAAAAGTCAGCTACAACGACGAGTTTTACCGGGTGGCGATCGACTATCCCGACAAGGAAGTGATCAACGAAGCAGCTGGGAAGATCGACGAATGGGGAGGTGCCAATGCCAACGAAGTTCCAGCACCGGACGTCGCAAAAACCATTTTGGGCGCTGATTTGAAGGACAGTTTCGGTAACCCGGTTCAATACAAGCGAGTCAGCTCGCGGCGGGCGCGAATCTTCACCCTCGGCGCCGACGGAAAAGAGGGAACCGGCGACGATGCCGGTCTGGCCATTGAATTTTCCGCCCCTGAGAAAGAACGGAAAGAACGCTGGTTTGACGATTTGCACCCCGATGAACCCTGGCTGGATCGCCGGATGAAAGAACTCGGCGTTGCCGATCAACCCGTGCAGGATGATTCAAACCATTTCGTCGGGGGTCAGGCAAAAATTGAGGGCGCCGCCTATTTTTGGTTCTTCACCTGGATGATCCTGGGAGCAGCCGTCTGCTTCGTCATCGTCGCCTACTTCTACAAGCCGAAAGAGTATTATCATGACGACGACATCCCCGAAGAAATGGATGTCAGCGACGAGGAAGCAGCCGCAGAGATGCGCTAGAGAAAAAACGAATCAAAAGGGTATATTCCCCGAACCAACCCTGTTCGATCGATTTTTCACGAAACATGATCCGAATCCTCCCAGCCTTCGCGTGCGCGATCAGCCTCCCCCTGATTGCCGCCGAACCCGTCGATTTCAACCAGGACGTCCGCCCGATCCTTTCGGATAAATGTTTCAAATGCCACGGGCCGGACGCCAGGAACCAGAAATCGAAATTCCGGATCGACTCGTTCGAGAACGCCACTGCCGACCTCGATGGCGTGAAAGGAGTCGTGCCCGGCAACCTGGAAGAAAGTGAGGTGCACTGGCGAATCCGGTCCGATGACGCGGACGAGTTAATGCCGCCGCCAAAATCAAAAATGTCTCTTTCAGAAAGAGAAAAAGACATCATCGACCGCTGGATCGAGCAGGGCGGAACCTTCGCCGATCACTGGTCGTTCATCGATTTGCCCGATTCCGTCGAAGTCCCCAGGACAGGCGATGAATGGGCGCGGAACGAAATCGACCGCTTCATTTTCGCAAAGCAGCGGGAGAAAAACCTGCGCCCATCGCCCGAAACCATCCGTGAGAAATGGATTCGCCGGGTGACGTTCGATTTGACCGGTCTGCCGCCGACGCTGGAGGAAATTGACGGGTTTCTTTCCGACCATTCCCCGAAGGCCTATGAAAAGGTTGTCGATCGCCTGCTTGATTCGGACGCCTGTGCGGAACGCCTCACCACCGAATGGCTCGATGTGGCACGTTACTCCGACACCTACGGTTTCCAGGTCGACCGCAATCGGGAAGTCTGGCCGTGGCGGGACTGGGTCATCCAGGCGTTTCGCGAAAACCTGCCGTACGATCAATTCATCACCTGGCAGGTCGCGGGCGATTTGCTTCCGAATGCAACCCGCGATCAAATTCTGGCCACTGCGTTCAATCGTCTTCATGGCCAGAAAGTCGAAGGCGGCAGCGTGCCGGAGGAATTTCGAATCGAGTACGTTACCGATCGCGTTCACACCTTCGGGACAGCTTTCCTCGGCCTGACGATGGAATGCACCCGCTGTCACGATCACAAATACGACCCGCTCACGCAGCGCGATTACTTTTCGCTCTCCGCGTTTTTCGCCAACATCGACGAGGCCGGATTGTATTCGTATTTCACTCCTTCCGTGCCCACGCCGACTCTCGAATTGCCGACCGGGCAGCAGGAAAAAGATCTCGCCGCCACCCTTAAAGCTGTCGCGGATTTGGAGGCTGCGAAGCCCGAATTACCGGCAAAAATCGATCCCGTTTCAGTGGAAATTCCCAAAACGGGACAAATCGTTCACCTCGATTTCGAGGCGCTGGAAAAAAATAGGCTGAAGAATCTGGCGGACGAAAAAAATGCCGCCTCCACAAACACGAACAACCAGATCGTGGCCGGGAAGATTGGAAACGGGATGAAATTGACGGGTGACGACGCGGTCAATTTGCCGAAAGGAATCGGAAATTTCACCCGCGACCAGCCCTTCTCTTTCGCCCTCTGGATCCAGACTCCGGACGTCAAAGAACGCGCCGTGATTGTCCGCCGTTCGAAGGCGTGGACCGATGCCGCAAGCCGAGGTTACGAGCTTTTGATCGAAGATGGAAAACTGAGCGCAGCGCTGATTCATTTTTATCCCGGCAACGCCATCCGCGTGCGGGCGACAGAGAAAACTCCCGTCGGGGAATGGCAGCACGTCGCAGTCGTTTACGACGGATCAAGCCGTGCAAAAGGCCTCCGAATTTTCGTGAATGGAATGCCTAGCAAAACGGAGAACGTCCGCGACAAATTGAGCCGGGAAATCATGGGCGGCGGCGATGATTTCGTCGGCCTGGGCCAGAGAATGCGGGACAAGGGCTTCAAAAATGGATTGGTCGATGAATTTTACGTCTACGACCGCCAGCTTTCCGCTCGCGAGGTGGAAAAAATCGCGAACCCGGACAAGAAAGTCGTTTCCGATTCCGAACATCATTTTCTGACGAAAAACGAGCCCGCCGAGAAGTGGCGGCAGGAACTTCTGGCTGCCCGGAAAAAGCGAAGCGGCATCCAAAAATCGATCAAAGAAATCATGGTGATGCGGGAAGAACCGGGCGAACGGCATGCCTACATTCTGGAGCGCGGTCACTACGAAAACCGGGGCGAAAAGGTCGGCCCGGCGACACCCGAAAAACTGCCACCGATGAAAACGGATCCCAAAAATCCAAGCCGCCTTGATCTGGCAAACTGGCTGATCGATCCACAACACCCCCTCACCGCACGGGTCACAGTGAACCGCTACTGGCAGATGATGTTCGGTCGCGGACTGGTTTCGACATCCGAAGATTTCGGCAGCCAGGGGAAACCACCATCGCATCCGGAACTGCTCGACTGGCTGGCGCGGGATTTCGTGAATTCCGGCTGGGACTTGCGCCACCTCCTCAAAAAAATGGCGCTGTCCGCGACCTATCGCCAAATCAGCAACGTCAGCTCCGATCTCCGTAACCGCGACCCGGAAAATATTTTCCTCGCCCGCAGTCCGAGCGATGGCCTGTCGGCCGAGATGCTGCGGGACAGCGCCCTCGCCATCAGCGGACTGCTTTCGCGAAAAATCGGCGGTCCGTCGGTGAAGCCCTATGATCTCGCCGTTTCGTTCAAACCGATCGCACCAGACAAGGGCGAAGGACTCTATCGTCGCAGCGTTTACACCTTCTGGAAACGAACCGGGCCATCACCTGTTATGATGACCCTCGATGCCTCGAAGCGCGATGTCTGCCGCGTGAAACGCGAACGAACGACTTCACCTCTGCAGGGTCTGGTTCTGCTGAACGGCCCGCAATTCGTCGAGGCTGCCCGCGAGACCGCGCGTAAACTGATCGAAAAGCACGGAGACGACGATGCCGCGATTTTGCAGGAATGTTTTCGCCTGTTGACCAGCCGAAAACCGGATGACCGGGAAGTCGAGATCCTGCAATCGCTTCTTTCCGAGCAGGTCGCCGAATTTTCCGCCAACCCGGACAAAGCCGCGAAATTTTTTACCGTCGGCGAGAGAAAGCCTCCCTCTCCCCCGGAAAATCCAGCCCGCCTCGCTGCTGTGACTGTTCTCGTTTCGGCACTGATAAATTTCGACGAAGCGATCACGAAGCGCTGAGAGGATCGAATCAACAGGGTCTGTTCGCCGAACGAACCCGGTTGCCTCGTTTTGCCAGTGGATGGAAATTGGAAAGGAATTTGTAACCGGTTCCTTCATTTCCCGGTCTATCCTGACAGCATGAAAGTTCTCCTTCGCGTGATCCCTGTTGTTTTTCTCGGCTCGTCGCTTTTTGCCGCCGATATCGAGTCAGATCACTCGATCAATGGAACCTGGAAGGGAACGCTTCAGGTTCTCGGCCAGAAATTGCCGCTGATTTTTGAGATCGAGGAAAACAAGAACGGGAGCGCGAAAGGCTCCCTGATCAGCCCGAAGCAAACTCTTCAAAAAATTCCAGTCACCCAGGTATCGCTGAAAGATCGGAATGTAAAATTCTGGGTGCAAACAGTGGGTGGGAGTTTCGAAGGAAAGCTTTCCCCCAAGTCGAAAACCATCAAAGGCGAATGGACCCAGGGCGGCAATGCACTTCCGCTGGAGTTGGAATTCAGCGAGGAAGGTTTCGCCATTGAACGCCCCCAGAATCCGAAAGGAAAGGTATCCTACAAGGAGGAGTTGGTGAAGTTCCCGAACAAATTCGGCCCGCACAATCTCGCCGGAACTCTGACTTTTCCGAATGACGCCACCACCCGGGCCGTTCCCGCTGTCATCCTGGTGAGTGGATCCGGCCCGCAGGATCGTGATGAAACGCTCTTCGGCCACAAGCCGTTCTGGGTCATCGCTGATTATTTGACGAAGCAGGGAATTGCTGTTTTGCGGTACGATGACCGGGGAGTCGGCGCCTCCGGTGGATATTTCGACGGGGCAACACACATGGATCTGGCAACCGATGCCTCGGCGGCCGTCGAATACCTGACTTCGAGGAAAGAAATCGACCCGAAGCGAATTGGAATCATCGGCCACAGCGAAGGCGGCATGCTCGGACCAATCGTGGCGACAAAACGCGAAGACATCGCCTTTCTCGTTCTACTCGCCGGTCCGGGCATTTCCGGAGCAGAGACCATTTTAACACAGTCGAAAGCAATCGGAACTGCATCCGGACTGCACCCGGAATTGATTCAACTGAACCAGGATTTTTTGAAAGCAGTTTTCGAGGAGATGCAGAAGCAAGTCCCCGATGGAGAGAGAATTGCTGATCTAGGTCGAAAGTTCGAAGCGGAAGTAAAAAAAGTGGAAGGGCTCGACCCTTCGATGCTGGAAAACCTGGAACAAACGATGTTTCAGAGCCTGAAACAAATCGAGTCCCCCTGGTTTCACAACTTTGTAAAATATGATCCGGGCCCGACCCTCGAAAAGGTGAAGTGCCCGGTATACGCCCTCAACGGTGAAGTGGATTTGCAGGTCCTGGCGGATATCAATTTGCCGGAGATCGAGGCGCACTTGAAAGCCGGGGGAAACAGGAATTATAAAACGGAAAAGATCATGGGCCACAATCACCTTTTTCAACCATCGATGACCGGTATTCCGGCCGAATATGGGCGAATCGAAACGACTTTTTCGCCCCTGGTGTTAAGGAAAATGTCCACATGGATCGAAAGCGTAACGAATTGAATTTTTGTAACGACAAATGGCCTGCGTGCGTCTTTTTGATTTGTGAGGCTTTTACCAGCCATAATTTGCCTGGATAGAAATCGAATCGTGTCGACAGAACCCACGGATGCCGAACTGGTCCGCCAGACGATTGCAGGGGACGAAGCGGCGTTCGCGACGCTGGCGGCCCGATATCGTAGCCGGGCATTCGGGACGGCATCACGGTTTGCCCGGGGACGACAGGAACTGGAAGACCTCACGCAGGATATTTTTTTGAAAGTATGGAAAGGCCTCAAAAGTTTTCGCGGCGACGCCCCGTTCGAGCACTGGTTCATGCGAATCGTGGTCCGGACCTGCTACGATTTTCTGCGGAAGAATCGAAAACGCAGAGAAAACGAGGTATTGGCGGAAAACTCAACGGACTACCTGACCAGACAGGGGGAGGTCTCACCCGAACACCGACAGCGGGAGGCATTCGAAATCGTGCAACGCCTGATGTCGCAATTGAACGAAAAAGACCGAACCATCATTACACTTTTGGAGTTGGAAGAACGATCCGTTCGCGAGATTGCGGACCTGACCGGTTGGAGCGAATCGAACGTGAAAGTTCGGGCTCACCGGGCCCGGAAAAAAATGAAATCCCTATACGAAACTCAAATGCTTGCTGAATCATGAAACCGGATTTTGATATTCTTTTACAGGACGCCCGGGACCATCTCCCGGATACCTCGGCTGCAGAGCTCGGGTTTGAAACCCGTCTTCGTGCTCAAATTCGGGAACTCAGTCGACCGCCGGCATTTCTCGATGAATTTGCAGCCTGGCTCTGGCGCAGTACACTCGGGCTGATCCCGGTTCTCGGAGTCCTGGTGGCGTTGTTTCTTCTTTCAAGCAGCCTCAACGACATTCCGTCCCAGGCAGACGGATTGATCGCCTATTTGACGCATGCGATTCCCACATTCTCCCAGTAACCGATTCACGAAGCAACAGGGTCTGTTCACCAAACCAACCCTGTTGATTCGTTTTTTCCTCCTGCATCGATTCCATGACTGAACCCATCGAACCAACGGCTACGCTCCCGGAAGAATCCGCGGAATCCACGCCGGAGACGAAGCCCCGAAAAAAACGATCGGGCTGTCTCGCCGGCTGCGGGGTAGTGGTGGTTTTCGCGCTCGGTTTTTTCACCGGATTGATCAGCCTTCTCGTTTTTCTCGGCTGGCTGATTCCGCTTTCCGAAGGCTGGAAATCGGAAGAATCCAAAAAGTTTGTAGCTCAGCACCTGGCCAATCAATTGGAATTGACCGACGAACAACGCCAAGAGATCGAACCGATCGTGCGCGAAGCCCTGGATGAGCGCTGGGAAATGCGGAGGACGTATTTCGAGGAAAATCGGAAACTGATCCGCGACAAATACCTGCCGCGTGTCGAAGAATTCCTGACGGATGAACAGAAGGAAAAAGCCCGCCGGATGTTGGATCGATGGTGGAAAGAAAAGTCGTTCCGCGTGGAGCCCTTACCCGGTGAATCGAACGCCGAAGACGGAAATTAATTCTTCTTCGAAGCCGCTTCGCGAATGAAGGCATCGATCAGCTTTGCCTGGCGACGGTCTTCCGGCAGCAATTTTTCGGGATGCCACTGCACGCCGATGACAAAACGGTCGCCCGGCATCTCGATCGCTTCGGCAATACCTTCCGGGCTCCGGGCAACGACGCGCAGATTCTTTCCGACCTTTCTTACGGCCTGGTGATGCAGGGAGTTGACTTCAAATTCCGTCTCACCTTCAAAAATTTTCAGCAACCTTGAGCCCTTTTCGAGCTGGACGGAATGGGTGGTGTCCCGGTGATTTACGCTGAATTCGGACGGGATGTCCTGCACAAGTGAACCGCCGCTGGCAACGTTAATCCACTGGCAACCAAGGCAGATTCCCAGCATCGGCTTATCGGTCTTTTCGATCCAGGATTGGACCAGGTTTTTCTCGAAAAGAAATCGGTCGTCATCCAACAAGCGAACCGTTTCGTGAGGTTCCTCACCGTATTCGGAAGGCGGGATATCCGCACCTCCGGGCATCAGCAGGCCATCGAGCAGTTTCAGATACTCCTCGATTCTTTCGGTGCTACCGTCGGTATTCGGCAGCACGACCGGTATCCCACCTGCTTCGCGGACGGCCCTCACGTAACTGTCACTGGTCAGGCTTGCGATCCCGATCAGGGGCGAATCAGCAGCCCGATGCCCCGATCCATCAGGCTGGGTTGTCCCGAAGTAAAATCCAAGGACACCGGCGCCGGCAAGTCCGATAGCGGTGAGGATCAGGCGGCGTGTCATGGAATGAACAAAGATACAGATTTACGCGGGCCGGCAAAACTTGTTTCTGGATTCCTCGGTTGCTGAACGAAATGCGCAGCCTTCCAGGTGATCATTTACCAGTCCCATTGCCTGCATAAACGCGTAAGCCGTCGTGGGCCCGATGAACGACCAGCCTCGTTGCTTGAGTTCTCTGCTTAAGGCTGTCGACTCGGGAGTCTGATTCAGTTCGAAAAGTTTTTGGATTGTCAGTTTTTTGGGGCGAGCAGAGGAATCCGGTTCGAATTTCCAAAAAAAGGCGCCCAGCGATCCAAATTCGTCCACCATTTCGCAGGCACGCGCGGCATTGTTGATGGTTGACTCAATTTTTCTCCGATGGCGAACAATCCCGGCGTCCTGAAGGAGTCTCTCGATGTCCCCGGATCCGAAGCCGGCCACTTTTCGAAAGTTAAAATCGCAGAAAGCCGCACGGAAATTTTCGCGCTTCCGCAAGATGGTCAGCCAACTCAAACCGGACTGAAATCCTTCCAGGCAAATTTTTTCAAACAAGCGCTGATCATCATCCACGGGGCGCCCCCATTCTTCGTCGTGATAGGCGATGTAGTCGGGATGGTTCCCCGGCCAGAAACACCGGCTGGTCCCGGTATCAGGGTCGATATCCAAGCCGCCCCGGGGAATTTCAGAATTCATTCGATCGGTTTCAGGTTCACGAAGGTCGCTCCCCAACTTCCTTCGGTTTCATCGCCTGACCGGAATGAAATCACGTCGTCGGATTTTTCCAGCAAAGCGACAACGCCCCGGCGCAACGTTCCGGTTCCCTTGCCGTGAACAACGCGCACCTGCAACAAGCCCCGTTCGCGGCATTCCCGGAAGTATTCCGGTAGCAACTCGCCGATTTCATCGGGCCGGAAGGTATGGAGATCGAGTTCGCCGGTAATGGGATGCTCAACCGGATCGGGCTCCTTCATTTTCCTTTCACGCTGAACAAATGCGTGTCCGTGCGGATGAAAATTCGCCCGAGCGCCACGGCAGGAGTCGCGTTCATTCCGGCACTGAGCTTGCTGCGTCCGAGAATTTCGAATTTCCGGCCCAGCGCCGCACAGATCAGCTCGCCGTCCTTGCTGCCGCAGTAAATCTTTCCGCCTGTAATGATCGGGGAACTAAAGTAGTTCCCGATTACCCTCTCTTTGTAAATTTCCTCTCCCGTCTTCGCATCCCGGACGGTCAGGATTCCACCGTCTCCCCAAAGATACAGAAGTCCATCGTGAATGAGCGGTGTGGGCACGTAGCCAAGCCCGGAACCTTTTTCCAGGGAAAACAGAACGTCCGGCTTGTCCGTCTCATTCGGTTTCAAAGCGGAACTTTGTTTTCCATCTCCCCCGGAGCCGAAGGAGGCAAACAACTGCCCGTTGTTTTCGACGATCGAACCAACTGAACGGAATTTGTAGTCCCCATCATACGCCCACGCGACACTCCCATTTTTCGGATCCAGCCCCTTCCAGCCATCGTTGGTTTGAACGACTGCAATGGTCGGACGACCGCCCGCCATGACCTCAACCGGTGTGGAGTATGCCGAAAAATGCTTGTCGTCACCGGATGGAGTGATGCGCTCGAGTTCCCAAATATCATCTCCAGTTTTCGGATCCAACGCGCGAACCTGGCTTTTGTAATCGTCCTTGGAATCCGCATGAAAAACCAGGACACCCTGAATCAAAACGGGAGAAGCAGCCTGCCCGTGATCCGACGTAAAGCCGTCCCACTCTCTTTCCCAAAGCTTGTCTCCCTTGTGGTTCAGGCCCAGGGCAATGGTCCTGGTTCCCGATCCCCAGACGGCATACACGCCGTTCTCGTCAACTGTCGGAGTGGAAGAGGCGAACGTGTTAAACCGGTGCTGATGGTGTTCAGCTACATCGGCCGCGAATTCCCATTTCTGCTTTCCGCTGGTCGCGTCAAAACACAGCAGTTTTCTCGTTTTCCCGTCGGGAGCAAGAATCGTCAAATAGAGGTTTTCCCCCCATAAAACCGGCGAGGAATGTCCAACGCCATCCAGCTTGATGCGCCACTCCTGGTCGGCCGGAGTGAATTCGTTGGGTAAGCCGGTTGTCTTTCCGATTCCTGAACCATTCGGTCCCCGGAACCGGGTCCATTCCTGTGCCTGGCCTAACGAAAGGGTGAGAAAAACGGTGAACAGTGAGAGCGTGATTGATTTCATATCCAGGACGATGGGGTCCTCAAACCAACTCGCGAAGTCCCGGCTTGCAAGTCTGTCCCTTTGCGTAATGAGGGGAGCGAGAATGAATCAACAGGGTCGGTTTGCCGAACAAACCATGTTGGTTCGATCCCGGGCCCGGGGCTGGAGTGACTGGTTTCTCACACAAATTCCTAACAAAAGATGGGTTTGGTGGTATCCAAAGGAGGGGGCACCCTGTTTTCGAATGATCGAAAACGGGAAAATCTGCATGCGATGAGCGATTCTGATTCACTGGAATTTTCAGCCAAAGATTTGATGCCCGACTGGGTTCAGGATCTGGAAAAGCCTTCCGCCCGGAAGAAACAGGCCGGAAACCGAAAGGAACGGACAGACTCCCGGGGAGAAGGACGACAAAGCGGCCAGCAGAAGCAGGAGCGCCGTGGTGGCGGCGGCGATCGGCGCGGATTCCAGGGACGGGGCGACCAGCGGGGGCGCGGCGGTGGCCGGGATCGAAAGGGTGGATTTCGGGGAGGCCGGGATCGAAACGACCGGAATCGGGATCGGGATCGTCGCCCCCGGGAGGATTTTCCAAAGGATGTTGAAGCAGTTGTGCGCCCGACGATGAATGCCGTGAACGCCCTGGCAAGCCACATTCGCAATACGTATCGGGCCTATCCGCTCGCAGACGTCGCCAAAATGGTGATGGGGGCGAGGGATCGGTATGAGGTGATGTTTCGAAGGAAACAGGATTCGGAATCGGGATCGGAAAAGAAGCCATTTTTCCTTTGTAAAGCGGATCAATCGGTCTGGCTGACGAAAGACGAAGCGGTCTCTCATATTCTCCGCAGCGAGAACCTCAATCAATTCTACCAGGTGGAAGAGGTGGAAGTTGAGCCGCCCAAGGGAGCCTTTAACGTGGTCGCGGTTTGCGGGATAAGCGGAACGATCCTGGGGCCTCCCAATCACCACGAATACCAGAAAAACATTGCCCGGCTTCACGCTTCGCGATTTTCGGACATGCCCATCGAACGGCTGAAATCGCGGATCGAAATGTCGGCAGAAGAAGAAGTGATTGAAAAATGGAAAGAGCAAGTCAGCCGCATTCTGCAATACCGGGTGAGGGGACCTGATGCAGAAAATACAGAATCTGAAGGCGAGCCGGAGACCGGGGAAGACGTCGAATCGAGTCAGAATGAACTGGAACTGGCTGAGTCCACGAATGAAGTGACCCCGCAAAAGGAGGAAGCAGCCGACGACGATTCTGAAGTGCAGGCCGGTTCTCCCGACGAATCGGCGCCCGATTCCGCCGAAGAATCTGAGGTGGAGGCTTCCGAAGAGCAACCCGAACCGGAAATCGTGGCCGAGGAAAGCGAGGACGCTGACGATTCCAATGAGCCGGAGCCGGAATCAGAGCCACAATCAGATCCAGAGCCGGAGGCCGAATCCGACTCTGAGCCGGAACCCGTTCCGGAGCCACGCCAGGAAATGGCCCAAAACGAAGGCGAGGTTTTCCAGTCGCTGGAGGACTTGGAGCACCATTTCCGTACAAATTTTGCCGACGAAGCAATCGGAGAAGTAAAAACTGCGGTCGTTCCGGGAGATATTCCGGGTAAAAATCTCGCCCGGCCTCTTCTGAACCTGCTGAAGAGCGAGACCGAAAAGTTGCGCCGCGGTTTTCCTCTTCCCTTGATCCAGGAACTTTGCCGCGGATTCGAAAAAACCGGTCTGAAATTTTTCAAGCGTGGGAAAAAGGCCCTTCATGTTTCGATGGCTCGCCCCCGCGGGATCAGCCCGGATTTAAATCTGACCGATCGAATTCTAAAGATCGTCGATCACATTCGGGAGAATCCGAGGTGCAAAGTCATGGACCTGCTGGTCTCTCTTGTTCCCGCCCACGAAAGTCCTCCCAAGGGTGAGACGATTGCCGAACACAAGCTGACCGAGGAAGAACGGGGAGTGTTGGCCGACATCCGTTGGCTCACTTCAGAGGGCTACCTGATCGAGTTTCCCGGTACTGAGCTGGTCCTGGGGAAACAGCCACAACAGGAGGCAAAGCCTAAAAACCCGAAAAAACAGCCGGCGCGGAAAAAGAAGCCGAGCCAGAAGAAGTCGGCTCCGCCGGAAGAGAAGGATGAATCCAAGGAGACACCTGCTGCAGATCCAGATGAAACCCCGCCGACTGATGATTCCGCCGATGGCGGGAAATGCGATTAGAACAATTCCTGGGCAATCAATTCGTCGCCAACCTGGGGCTTCAAATTTGAATCCTTGCGGGCATTTCGGGAGGAAAGTTCACCAATAGCATCGGATTCATTCACTTCGGTAATAACGACCACGCCCATCACCTGTTTTCCACGGCGAAGCGTGAATCTCTGATCGACCGCGATATTCTGATCGCTGCCACCGTCGATAATCACGTAGTTCCAGTCTGAATCGTAATATTTCACCTTGGCCAGGGCAGGCGCGTCGAGAATCCGCTTCAAATTCGCTGCCCGCTGGCTGGACTCTTTTTGTAACTCCGCGGCCAGCTTGTCTCCCATTTTCTGGAGTTCAGCGGGATTGAGTCCTTCCAGAACTTCCCATCCGGCTTTGGGGATTTGAACGTTTCCCCCCGAAGCCTGCAGTGCAGCAGGAGAAGGTGGACCAACCAGGGCGGTCGAGGCCGGATTCGGAAGTGCACTATTGGCACTATTCGGATTTGGCGGCGTCGACGGAGAGGCAGTTCCGTTTTTCAGATTTTCCAGCTGCTGGCGCGCAATTTCGGCTTCCTTACGCTGCTGATCGAGCGCCTTGCGGTATCTTTCCAGGTCCGGATCCTCCTTTTCCGCTTCCGCGCTTCCTGTATCTGGAGTTTTCACGGTGTTGAATGGATTAAAGGATCCGTCACCCGTCCCCTGGGCATTTGCCGGGTTCGGGTTAGCAGGATTCGCCGATACACTTTGCAAATTCGGATTGGGAGTCGGAGTTCCCTGCCAGTTCGGTGGGATTGCCTGTCCCGGATAAACCTGGTTGGGCTGCTGTTGAAACTGAGCACCGGGATTCCCGTTGGACGCCACCTGCAGATTGTTGGGGTTCTGCTGGTAATTCGGCGGTTGGGCCTGGTTTGGATTGGGATTGTTTTGATTCTGAACCTTTTGCCCGTTCGGATTCTGCTGCTCCCGCTCGGACCACTTTTCCTCAAAGCGGCGGTTCATGTAGTCATGGTAGCTCATCGCACCGACGACCACCAAAAGGATGGACGCGATAATTAGCGCGATGGTTCCCGTATTCACACCAGAAGATGATTTTCCCTCACTCATATCCAATTCGTGTTTCTTGTTTGTGTTTGGGCTGCCCGACCTCAATTCGGGGCGCCAAGTATAGCCCAATTCCTCTCCGCAAAAAAGCGTTTTGATAAAAGCTGCAAATTTGAGAATTGACCGGCTGATTTCGATCTTCCGGATGACAGTCAAAGCAGTGGCTCTGAACTCGATTCTGACCTAAAATGCCGCCCTCTTGTCCCATGATCGGCAAACCGGTTCATACCCAAATCCAGACAATCGCAACCAAAGACGACCCTTTCGTCTTTGCCGACGGCACTTCGCTGAATGACGTCTCACTGGCCTTCGAAACCTACGGCACGCTTTCCCCTGAAAAGAACAATGCCATCTTGCTTTTCCACGCGCTTTCGGGGAATCAACACGCAGCGGGAATCAACCCCGACGTCCCCGAAACCCCCTATTGGACTGCGGAGTGCCACCTCGGATGGTGGAACGAGTTTATCGGGTCCGGAAAAGCGCTCGATACGGACAAATTCTTCGTGATTTGCGTGAATTACGTTGGCGGATGCTACGGATCAACCGGTCCGGCTTCTATCAATCCGGATACCGGAAAACCTTACGCCTCTTCGTTTCCCCATATCAGCGTCCACGATGTTGTTCGCAGCCAAATGCGGCTCTTGGACCGGCTGGGAATCAAAACGCTCCACGCCGCAGTCGGTCCCTCCACCGGTGGATTGGCCTGTCTGAATCTGGCCACTACGTTTCCTGACCGTGTCAAAATCGTGATCCCGATTGCCACCGGAGTAAAAACCACCGTGCTGAACCGCATCATTCTCCTGGAGCAAATCCTCTCTATCGAGAAC
>JABDJT010000439.1 GCA_013003335.1 Verrucomicrobiales bacterium
TATTCAAATTGATTTTCATTTTATTTATTTTTTAGGCAAAATCGTCGAGTTTGATCGAACTGTGTTGGTTTGCCGAACAGCCCCTGTTTGATCGGAAATGCGTGCCGTGATTGGTCTTGTCGAGCGGGTTCGAAATCCGGATGATCGGAGGTGATGAAACGATGGCTGCTCGGGATTTTCTGCGTTGTATCCGGTTCGGTTTTTGGTGCCGATCGCCCGAATGTCCTGCTAATCCTGGTGGATGACCTGGGCTTTTCCGATCTCGGTTGTTACGGCGGGGAAATCGCCACGCCGAACCTCGACAAACTGGCGGCGGAGGGAACGCGGTTCACCCAATTTTACAATTGCGCGGTTTGCGTGACGACACGTTCGGCCATTTTGACGGGACTCCATCCGAGGCAGAAAGGAGGGCCGCGACTGGGGAAAAACAAGATCACCCTGGGCGAAGCGATGAAGGCGGCGGGATACGAAACGGCGCTGACCGGCAAGTGGCACCTCGGAAACAGCGCTCCGAACCGGCCGATCGATCGCGGATTTGGCGATTTTTACGGCCTGCTCGATGGCTGCTGCAATTTTTTCAATCCGGCCAAACCGGACCCGGTTTTCTACAATGGCGGCCGCCAGCGGACTTTCACGCACAACGGGAAACCCGTGACGGAATTTCCGGAAGGCTATTACACGACGGACGCCTTCAGCGAATATACGGTGGGCTTGATCGAGCGGTTTTCGAAAACGGAACAGCCGTTTTTCCTGCATCTTTGTTACACCGCGCCGCATTTTCCAATGCATGCCTTCGAGGAGGATATCGCCAAGTACCGGGGAAAATATTCAGAGGGATATCACGCTCTGCGGGAGGCGCGGCATCGCCGCCAGACCGAAATGGGGCTTTTTGAAACGCCGCCGAAGTTGTCTCCGGAAGATCCCAAATCGAGCGATTTTCGTTACGACTACGATGTGCCGGACTGGGAAAATTTGCCGGAAGCCGAG
The DNA here is from genome assembly GCA_013003335.1 of Verrucomicrobiales bacterium. GTDB lineage: Bacteria > Verrucomicrobiota > Verrucomicrobiia > Verrucomicrobiales > DEV007 > JABDJT01. The sequence goes on from JABDJT010000439.1 coordinate 988, forward strand.
CAAAAAATCGAGGAAGCGCGGATGGAAGTTTACGCTGCGATGGTGGACCGGCTGGATCAGGGGATCGGGCAGGTGTTGGATGCGCTTCAGGAAAACGGCGTCGAGAAAAACACGGTCGTGATGTTTCTCTCGGACAACGGCGGCTGTGCCAGCTGGCCGACTGCGAAAAAAGAACCGGGCTTTCGGGATTACAACGAGGGCATCCCGGTGGGAGATGAGCGTGGCTACGAATTTTGCGGGAAAGGCTGGGGCTGGGCGCAGAACGCTCCGTTTCGCCAGTTCAAAACCTGGTGCCACGAGGGCGGTATTGCGACGCCGATGATCGTGCGCTGGCCGGGCGTGACAGAGGCGGGAGCCATCACGCATCAGCCCGGGCACATCATTGATGTGATGCCGACCCTGCTTGAGCTGGCTGGCTCGGAGTATCCGGCTGAAATTTCCGGCAAGCCGATTTTACCGGTGGAAGGGAAAAGCTTGCTCCCGATTTTCCGTGGCGAAACCCGCGAGCCGCACGACACGCTGGCGTGGGAATTGTATGGCAACCGGGCGATCCGGCAGAGGGACTGGAAAGCGATCTGGAACCAGGGGACCGAAAAATGGGAGTTGTACAATTTGAAAACCGACCGCACGGAAACAGAAAATCTGGCTTCGAAACACCCGGACCGACTCGCTGCGATGGCGCGAGACTGGGAGAAATGGGAAGAACGAGTGAGCGCGAACGCGGTGGAGTGATCCGGGGGCGCGGGTACGTCATTGCCCGGAAAACGGGGGACGGCTACGATTTGGGCGTGACGATTCGAAGATTCGCTTTCGGCCTGCTTTTCGCAGCGGCAACGGGTTCGGTGTGTGCTGCTGATAGAGTGCCCACCGAGCACGACGTGCTGCCGATTTTATTGCGTCGGTGTGGGCTTTGCCATGCGGCGATCGATCAGGAAGCCGGGCTGGATTTGCGGTCGCGGGAAACGATGTTGAAGGGCGGCGAATCAGGGCCGGCGATCGATTTGAAGAATCCGAAGGAGTCGCTGATTTTGAAAAAAATCGCGGCGGGTGAAATGCCACCGGAAGGCGAGCGCGGCCGCGCGGGGATTGAGGCAATGACGCCGGAGGAAGCGGATACAATTGTAAAATGGATCACGGCGGGTGCGCCGGAAACGCCGGAGGATGAGCTGGCAGCGGCGGAGCCGGAATGGACGGAAAAACAGCGGGCGCACTGGGCTTTTGTGCCTCCGAAACGAACGTCGAACGTTGAACATCGAACGCCGAACATCGATCTGTATC
>JABDJT010000465.1 GCA_013003335.1 Verrucomicrobiales bacterium
GCGAATGGGAGTTCAAGCTCCGGGCCTGCGACGAGACCGGCACGGCGATTTTATCGACCGACCGCAAGCCGACTCCGGTGGCGGAGGAACAGCCGAAAGGGCGCAGGGGAGAGTGAGAGTAGGCTCGGAATTTGAAAAATAGAAAGTCGATTGAATGAAAAAGATTTTACTTGGAGTGCTTGTGACGGCCTTGGGACTACTTCCCGAGGCGAAAGCGGACTGGCTGAATTTCCGCGGACCAAACGGAAGCGGTTTCGCCGCAGGTGAAACGGGCGTGCCGACAGAATTGTCGCCGGAAACCCTGGCCTGGAGCGTAAAACTGCCCGGGCGCGGCCTGGGCAGTCCGATCGCGGTGGGCGACAAGGTGATCGTGTCCGCAGCGAGTGGACCGGATCAGAAAACGCTGCACGTGATTTGTTTTTCGGCGGTGGACGGCTCGAAGACCTGGGAGCGGTTTTTCCGCGCCACGGGCCGGACGATGTGTCACCAGAAAACCTGCGTTGCCGCGCCGACTCCGGCCAGTGACGGCAAAAATGTGTACGTGATCTACTCCTCGAACGACCTGGTCGCGCTCGACCTCGACGGAAATCCGATCTGGATGCGGGGATTGACGCTCGATTACCCGAATGCCTCGAATTCGCTCGGCATGGCGTCGTCGCCGATCGTGGTGGACGATACCCTGATCGCCCAGGTCGAGAATGATTCGGAATCGCTCGCTGTCGGGATCGACACCATGACCGGTCAGAATAAGTGGAAGCTCGATCGCCCGAAAGGATCGAACTGGACCTCGCCGACGGTGGTGAAGGCCGGCGATCAAACCGTCGTCAACCTGCAGTCGAACAAGGGCATTCACGGCGTGCTGCCTGCAACCGGTTCGGAGATTTACACGTTCAGCGGCGGTGCCTCCGGAACACCTTCGAGCGTCGTGGCCGACGGAAAAATCTACGTGCCATCGAACGGTCTCACCGCGCTCGAACCGCCGGAAAAAGGCGGCGACATGAAGCAGCTCTGGAATGAAACGGCCCAGCGTCCCGGAACATCCAGCCCGCTGGCAGTGGGGGATAAGATTTTCACGATCAACAATGCCGGCGTTCTCACGTCGGCCGATCGCGCGACCGGCGAGCGCGGCTGGCGCATCCGCCTGAAAGGGCCGTTCAGCGGGTCACCCGTGGCAGCTGACAACGGACATCTCTACATTTTCAACGAGGCCGGGATCGGCCAGGTTGTTGATCTGGCCGGCGAGGAAGGCAAGGTTGTCAGCGAGATGGATCTGAAAGAAACGATTCTCGCGACCCCGTCGATTTCCGGCGGCGCGGTTTACATTCGCAGCGACGGAACTCTCTGGAAATTCGGCGGGAAGTAACCGAATTTTCCGAGCATGGAGGAGGGGGAACAGGTTGAGGAACGGAAGTGGGGCTGGCTGAAAAAAGCAGCCTGGACTCCGCTCGCCCTGATCGCGGTCGTGCTGCTCTATTTTTTCCTGCCGGTCGGTTACTTCGCCCTGGAGGCTGCGGGAATCATTTCCGATCAGCCGATGGGCGATCACCTGGAACATTACCTGTTGCCGGTGGAGTGGCTCTACCAGAATTTCGAGCCCTACAAGGCGTTCATCAATGCCGTGCGCCAGCCGCTTGTCGGCCGTTGAAGTAAGTGATCACTTCTTGGCCGGCGCCGGTTCCTTCACGACGACGGTGATCGGCCTGGAGAAGGTCGCGAACTTCGTGTCCTTTGCCACCGCCTTCGCCCGGGCTGCTTTCGCTTCCTTGTCGGCCAACTTGACGGCGTCCCCGGCTCGTTTCTTCAAATCCTCCGCTGTTTTCACAGCTTGCTGCGCGGCGTCGAGTTCGGGTTTTCCGGCGCCCTGTTTTTTCAGGTCGGCGAGCCGCTGTTGGGCGGTTTCCACCTGCTTCGCGAACTCCGCTTCCAGCGCGACGAGTCGCTTGTGTTCGGCCGTGGCGGCCAGGCCGAGCTTCGGGTTGTGCTGGTATTTGGCGAGCCCGATTCCCTGCAGGACGAATTGAAACTGCCCCGCCTTCGCCTGGAAATTTCCGTTCGGATTGAAATCGATCGTCAGCTTTCCGTCTGCCGTTCCTTCGGCGATGGCCACGTTCGGCGGGCTGCGCAGCATCCCGGGAAATCCGTGCGGCTGGACCGTGAGGTTGCCTTTTCGCAGGCTGTCGAAGTCGGTGACCTTCACGGGAATCTCGAGTTTCTGCCCGAGTTCGACTTCCCATTCCGGTTTTTCCGCGGTGACGAAGGCAGGCGTCGTCTCGTCGGCCGTGACGGACAGAACCGTCTCCAAATCCAGCCGGGAGCGGACGCGGAAGCTGTCGGAGAAAATCACGCCCCAGTCCAGCGAGGCGTTTTTCGATTCCCGAACGACCTCGCGGTCGCCGATTTTTGCACGCCCGGAAATGCGGATCGGGCCCGACCACGCGGGAGCGTTTGCGGCGGCTTTCACAGTCAGGAATCCCGTCTCCGTGTCGCCGCTGAGGACCAAAGGTTTCGACGTGACGCCTTCGGGAAGCCCCGTTGCGCGAACCACGATATCGCCTTCGAAGCCGTCCCGGCGGGGGGCGACGACGCGGTAGGCGACCGTGCCGTTTTTTCGAACCAGTGGCGCGGCGGGATAGCCTGCACGGCCGTTCGTGGCGGTGATGGTCCGCTCGGTCGAGGTGAACAGCTGATAATCCGGTTTCGCCTCGCGGATTGCGAGCCGGTATCGGTGGGCCGGGCTGCCGCCGCCGGACTGGTTGATCAGTTTCACTTCGTACTCGCCGTCTTCTTCGGGCGTGAATTCCAGGGCGGCATCAGTGGTGTCGAAATTCGTGGAATCGAACCGGTCAACGCTGAAAAACGAGGCCGGGTCATCCGCTTCCGCGAGAATGGTTTCGTCCCCGGCTTTCCGCAGGATCAGGACCGTGTCCGCCTCGGTGGTGAGGCGGTCGGCGATCGATTCGATAAAATACGTCGTGCCTATTTTCGCGGAAAAGCGGAACACATCCGGGTCGCCGGGCGTGTCGAACCGTCCGGCGATCTCGGCCGGGACGGTCACCGTTTGCGATTCGGCATCCGGTTTTTCCTCCACGACCGGCGCAGTGGCGAAGCCGATCCGGGTGGCGTTCGAGTTCCCGATCCGGTGGGTGAAAGCGGACAGCATCGACTGGCGGGGCGTGGTCGAGGTGAACCTGTCGACTGTGCCCGGTTCGGCCGGGACGTTCAGTTCCACCTCGACGGATTCGAGCGGCTTTCCGTCCAGGACGACTCCTTCGCTTTGGCTGCCGCCCGGCAGGTTGCGGCCGTAGATCGTGAACTTCGTTTTTGTGCCGGGGACTCCTGCCGGCGGCCAGGCGAAATCGATGTGCGGGTCGCGGGAAATATTCAGCCGGTAAAAATGAGAGCTGCTGCCGCGATACAGGATGTCCGAGACCGCGAGAAAATATTCGCCATCGGTTTCCGGGGTGAAATCAACGAAGGGATCGCGCCCGAAGAACTGTCGATTGCTTTCCAACTCGCGGCCGGCTGCGTCGAACACGGCCAGCTGCAGATCTGCCCGCGAATCGAGTCGCTCCGCCCACGCCTGGATCAGGAGCCGGTCGCCAGCCTTCGCCGGAAACCGATACCAGTCGATCCCGCGATTCTCGACGGCACCGGACACGCCCGTTTCGATTTCGATCGGCAGGGCCTTGTCGCGGGTGGAATGATCGCCTTCCTCGCGAATTTCAACGGAACCTTCCGGCACAACCAGGAAAGGTCGCGCCGTCGAGAGACCGAAATAGCCGAGCGTGCGGACTTCGACGATCCCCGGTTCGAAACTGGCCGGAATCGTGACGGTGAAACGGTTTCCATTCCCGGACGGACGGCCTTGCGGGTAAATTTCATCGATCGGCAGGCGAACCTGTTTGGCCTTGATCCGGGGGTTGCTGAATCGCAGGCCGGTCAGTTGTTCGAGGTTTTCGCCGGATACCGAGACCTCGAAAGTGGTGCCCACCTTCCCGAAAGCGGGTGAAATTTGCTGCAGGACGGAATTCGGCAGCTGCGCGAAAACCGGGGCCGCGAGAAGACAAAACAGGGCAGGGGACAGGAATCTCATCCGCTGGAAATTTACCATCGGAGCCTGTCGGGGGCAGGGCGCAATGACGGCCCGCGGGGCAAGCCCGCTTCTGACCTGTTTGATAAAAAAATCTCACGCCTCAATTCCAAGCAGATCACAGCTTTCGGCGTAGCCTTGCGCTTTCAGCCCGTATTCGCTGGCGGTCACGCGGGAGAGCCCCACGAGGTGATTCCAGCGGCGCGATTTGGTCGTGTCGGCAAAATCGGTCGTCGTTGTGAGGTAATATTTCTCGCCGTGCAGCGCACCGTCTTCGCTGATCGCGTATTTCAGCAGGATGTCGAGGAGGGGTTGCTCGGCAAACCCGAGATTGCCGTATTTCCTCGTGACCGCGCAGGCCATGTCCTGGTTTTCCTCGCGGATCACGCCGTCGAGTTCGCTGAGCAGACCTTTCTGGTCGCTCGCTTTCACGCTGGCGAGCTGCTCTGCTACGGGACGAGGCTCCCATTCGAGAAATTTTCCACCCCGACCGGTCCGGTCATAGGTGGCCTGGTAGGCTCCGAGAACGAGGCAGGCGATTGTGTTTTGCGGGTTGGCGGCTTCGGCCATTTTCCGCCACGCGTTGGCGGCATCGCTCGCGTGAACCCCGATCGAATCGCCGTGCGTGCTGCCGATTTCCTTGTCGGGATTTGGATTCTTCCGGACGCGGCCGACGTCCCGCAGGACGAGTTGATTGGCGGCCAGGGTGATGGTTTGACCGATCGCTTTCGGGTCGTAGCCCTGTTTCAAAGCGGACGCGACTGCCCGGGCGGAATTTTCCGGCGTGCCGGTAAAAATCGTGTCGGCCAGTTCCCCGACCCATCCTTCCGAGGGCTGGCGATTGCCCGGGGTGAAGCCCATGAGGCCGAATTCATCGATCAGTTTCGGCAGGAGGATGCGCTTCGCGTCCTTGTCCTGCCGCTTCCGTCCTTCGCAGGATTCGCGAAAGCGGAGGGACTGCCGCAGCATTGTGAGGGCGTGCTGTTCACCGACCAGGTCGAGCGCTTCCCAGGCACGGTGGGCGAAAACCACATTGTGGACGTGGAGGTCTTCATCCACTGTTTGCAGCAGATCGTTGAATGCCTGCTCCGGGGATGCCTCCGCCGAAGCGGCCAGGATCTCCTCGGCTTTCCGGCGGTTTCTTTCTTCGACCGCCCGGTTCAGCATGGCCGAGTGGGTGCCGGTGGGATCTTTCACCGGTTCGACGCCGAACATTTCCTGCCCGTCGCTGTTGTCGGATTGAATCTGGCTGGTGTTGCGGTGGAGAATTTTCAAGATCGCCAGCGGCTGTCGATTCTCCGGAAGCTGTTGCGCCATCAGGTAGGCCGGTTTCATGGCCATCAGGGTGTGCATCCCGACATAATCGCCACCGCCGAACTGACGGGCATTGGCCAAAGCAGCCGCACGCATCAGGCTGTGAAGAGATTCCTCGCCCTTTTTCAACTTGGTGACTGCAATCGGCAGCAATTTGTCGGCCGGGGTTTCCTCCATCAGAGCGACGAGAGGTTCCAGCGGGCCGAAATGGAGTTTGGCAGGGGAGACTTTTTCTGCCGCCGAAGCGGTGGTGAGGCCCAGTTCCCGGGCCAGGGTCGCGCCGACGGTGGCGCTCAGCATGCCTACCCCGACACGTCGGTGAAAGGCACGGCGACTCAGTGCGTTCATTGGATTTTTGGGTTCGGGAATCCGGAAATTCGTAACTCCCTCAAAATGAGGATGCCGGAATATGAGAAAGCCGACAAGGTATTTCGAAGACAAACCAGTTTTCGGCCTAAACAAAAAATAGACAAAAATTAGACAAATTGCATCCGGAATCAAATTCCGGGCGTTTTCTGTGTACAATGAACAACCACCAGCATACCCTGAACGACGATCATGACTCCATGATCGAGCTGTCTCCCGACGAACAGAAACACGCGGCTCACTTGCGATTGCTCGCCAGCATCTGCGAAGTGCCGGCCACGATTCTCGCCATCCGGATGAGGGCCAAGCTGCCCGTCGTCGCCGCTCTCGCCACAGAAAAGCAGGCTGCCTGATTCCTCCCACCTCCTACTCGCTCCCGAAAATCTCAATCCAATTTTACGAATGGATTACTCCCTGATTTCAATTCTCGGCATGATTTTGATCATGACGATCTTCGTCTGCTATGTCGTGGTAGGTGCAGCCGCCCGGCGGAAAGCCAACGAAGAAAGACTCCAAAAGTCCCGTGCCGCAGAAGAAAACGACTCTTGAAAATTCCGGGCTACTCCGGTCCTCCGAGGTGGCGCTGAAAAAACTCGATTCGCTTCCGGCGAAGGTGGGGCGATTCGCCGACACCGTGGCCGGCTCCGGGGACGAGGATAAACTCGAAATCCCGGTCGGCTTTGATCAGCGCATCCACGACCTGCAGGGTCGAAGCCGGATCAACGTTTTTGTCCAGTTCGCCGACGGTAAGGAGAAGGTTCCCACGCAGCTTTTCGATGTGGGTCACGTTCGAATTTTCTTCATAGTGCTCACCGATCGGCCAGTCCATCCACTGCTCGTTCCACCAAATCTTGTCCATGCGGTTGTCGTGGCAGCCGCAATCAGCCGCGCCGGCCCTGTAAAAATCGGGATGCGTCAGCAGCGCGGCCAGGGTGCTTTGTCCGCCGGCTGAGCCGCCGTAAATTCCGACCCGTTCCAAATCCATCTGCGGCACTTGTTTCGCGGCGGCCTGCATCCATTTGACGCGATCGGGCAGGCCGGAATCGATCAGGTTTTTGTAGGCGACCTGCTGGAATTTTTTGCCGCGGTAATTTGTGCCGAGCCCGTCAAGTTTCACGACGATGAATCCCGCATCGGCCATCTCATCCATGCCGCCAAACCGAATCCGCCAGTTTTTCGGGGTAAACGAACCGTGCGGACCGGCATAAATCGCTTCGACCACCGGATAGGATTTTTCCGGGTCAAAATCGACAGGGCGGAAGATGACACCGTGGATGTCGAACTCGTCGTTCCGGCATTTCGCGACGAATCGTTCCGGCTTCTGCCAACCTGCTTTTTCGAGGGATTCCAGGCCTTTTGCTTCGGCAATCGTGGCAATTTTTTTTCCGTCGGAAAAACGGCGGATCTCGTGGACTGGCGGGTGGTCGACCCGTGACCATTTCGCGAGAAAGTGACTCCCATCCGGTGACCACGAAAGCTCATGCGTGCCGTCTCCGTCCGTCAGGTGGATCAATTCTCCGGTATCGAGATCGATTTTCGCGAAGTGGATGCAATAGGGATCCTGCTCCTTGTCGTGACCGCAGATTTTGGCGATGGCCGTGCGGTTCGATTCGTTTACCTCGACGACCTCGCGCACGATCCACTCGCCGTTGGTGAGTTGCCGAATGATCTCGCCGGTTTTGCCGTCGATCAGGTAGAGGTGATTCCAGCCGTCGCGTTCCGAAAGCCACAAAACTTCCTCGCCGCCCTTCAGATCCCGCCGGAAAGTATTGCCGAAAACAAACACGAATTTTTCATCAGTCTCATCGATGAGTGCGCGCTGCTTTCCCGTTTCCGTGTTGATTTCGATCACCCGAAAGCTGCCGAATCCGCGTTCGATGAACTCGAACACAAATCGCTCCGAATCCGCCCGCCAGCCGAACTTGCGAAAGCTGAACGGGTCCTCGATCAATTCCGGCTTCACCTCGATCGGGTCGCGACCATCGACGAAAAAGATTACCGGCACGGCGTTGTTCAGCTTGTCGCCTGGTTTCGGGTAGCGGTGAGTAAGATGCTTCGGCTGCAACTGATCCTTCGGCGCGGACTCGACAAAGTGGACTTCGTGGACGGGATGACTCGTGTTTTTCCAAACCGCAAAACGCGTCGAATCCCGCGACCACATCGGTGTGCCCTCCCATTTCCAGCCGTCGCCCGGTGCGTCCGCGATTTTTTCGCCGTCGAGAAACAGCGCGCCGTCCTTGAGTTCAGCGGTGTGCATACTC
>JABDJT010000468.1 GCA_013003335.1 Verrucomicrobiales bacterium
GTCGCCTCCCAGCGGCCAGGCCCACGATTACGGCTCCGCCTTCCTGCCCGCCGTCTACCAGGGCACCCCGGTCGGAAGCGCGGGACGCGCCCGGCTGCGCGGTGATACCACGGCGACGATCGACAACATCAAGAACAGCAAATTGCCGCCGGAATTGCAGCGCGTTCAGCTCGACTACATCAAGTCGCTCAACATGGAAAAACTGAAGCGCGATCAGTACCACCCCGAGATCGAAGGCGTGATCGAATCGTACGAACTGGCGTTCAAAATGCAGGACGAAGTGCCCAAGGTGCTCGATATCAGCAAGGAAACCGCTCAAACCCGCGCCCTGTACGGCCTGGACGAAAACACCACCCGCGGATTCGGAACGCAATGTCTCACCGCCCGCCGCCTCGCGGAAAACGGCGTTCGATTCATCGAGTTGAACCACGCCAACTGGGATGATCACCGCAATTTGACCAACGGACTGCAGACTCACTGCGACCAGGTCGACAAACCGATTGCGGGTCTGCTGGCCGATTTGAAACAGCGCGACATGCTGAAAGACACCCTCGTCATCTGGGCCGGCGAATTCGGACGGACCCCGCACGGGCAGAACGGCAACGGTCGTGATCACAACAACAAGGGCTTTTCGCTGTGGATGGCCGGAGGCGGGGTCAAAGGCGGCATGCGCTACGGCGCGACCGACGAACACGGCTACCAGGCCGTCGAGAACAAGGTTCACATTCACGACTGGCACGCGACCATCCTCCACCTCATGGGCCTCGACCACACGAAGCTGACCTACAACTACGCCGGTCGCGATTTCCGACTCACCGACGTCCACGGCAACGTGGTAAAAGAGATCATCTCGTAAATCTTCGCCAAACGTACCCTGTTCACTCGATTTGCTTCGTCCACCGGATCACCAGCCACATCGGGAAAAAACAGACCACCCCGAAACTGCAGTCGATCAGCTGCCAGGATACCGGGATGCCGCGGATCGGTCCGCAAATCAGCGCGAGCGGGATTACCAGCACGCACGCCGCCAGGCCGACCCAAAGGTTCCCGATGTAGCGGACCGGATCGCGATACACCGGCACGAAAAACAGCGCGATGATGAAGTGGCCGAATGCCAGCCAATCCGTGCCGTAGGCCAGGAACGGATATTTCTCACCCGTCTCGACCAGCCCCTCCCGCACTTTTAAAATCCAGTGCTCCAGTCCGTTGTCCGCCGCCGCCGGATCGAGATTACCGTCCGCCGCCACGATCGACGCTGCCCCTTCCAGTTCCCACACCAGCGGAAACGCCGTCGCCCCGCTCACCACCAGCCCGAAGATGATGAACACGACGGCGCAGCGGATTCTGGTGAGCGGTTTCATTTCAGAAAGAGATTACGATATTGTATCCTGACACGACACCTTCACGGAATCGATTTCCGGATCGAAGAATGCCACCTTTTATCGTGAAACCATTTCTCACAGCCCTGATCCTGATCGCGTCGTTTTCGGCCACGTTTTCCCAGGAAAAATCCGAACCGGCAGGCACCGCCGATTTCGCTAAAATCGCACCGTTCCTCGAGCAATACTGCCACAAATGCCACGACGCGGACACGATGAAAGGCGATCTACGACTCGATTCGTATGAAACGACTGCTGCCGTGATCCGCGAACGCAAAACATGGCTGAAAGTGCTGGAACAGCTCGAAACGCGGGAGATGCCGACGAAAAACCCGCTCCCGAGTGAGGCCGAATACGAGGCGATGATCGAATGGGTCGACCGGGCGGTGAACCAGCTCGACTGGGAAAAAATCAAGCATCCCGGACACGTCACCATCCCGCGCCTGACGAAGACAGAATACAACCGCACGATCCGCGATCTGTTCGGCCTTGCCATTCAGCCGGGCGAAGATTTTTTCGAGGACGGCGAGGGAAAAAGCGGGTTCAACAACGATCGCGACGCACTCTTCATTACCGCGTCGCAGATGGAAAAATATTTCGATGCCGCCGAGCGCACGGTCGACGCGCTGATGGCCCTGGGCGGAAAGCCGTTCCGGAAAAAATTCGAGGCGGAGGACATGTTCATGACCGAGACGGGTTCCCGCACCTCCCCGGTCGATGACGAAGGCGCGATTGGATACATCCTCAACCGCGGCCAGATGACGCTCTACGATTCGATCGATCTGCCGGGGGATGGCTTTTACAAATTCAAAGTACGCGCCCGATCGACGACCCACGGTCCCACCGGCGGTGCGTTGCGGATCAACGACGAATTGACTGGCGAAGTGCAAATCGGGGGACGTAACCCGGAGGTTCAGGAAATCGTCGCCTTTCTGCCGAAAGGCAGCCACCAGATGGCCTGGAACATCAACCTGCCTCCGCAGGCGCAGCGAAAACCCGGGGGGAAAGCCAAAACCGAGCGGAAGAAATACACGGAGCTCCCGAAAAATGCGAACGACATCGTCAGCGAGGAATCGGCAAAAAACGCGCCGAAAATTCCGCGGACGAATCAGGAGAATCCTGCGCTGAAAAAGCTGCTGGACAGCTGGGATCGAACCCAGGTCGGCGTGCAGCGACCTTTCGAATGGCTTCGCCTCCACGGCAAAAATGGGAATCCATCCGAGTTGCAGCGGTTTCACGGATATGTCACCGAGCGAAGCAAACCCCTGGCCAAAATCGAACGCGAGATCGCCGCGCAGCTCGGCATCGAACCGGAAGATTTGCGCCGGAAAATCAACGACGCGAATCGCGCAACCGAAGCTGATCGCGCCCGGCTTTTGAACCTCGCCGATTTCCAAATTATC
>JABDJT010000483.1 GCA_013003335.1 Verrucomicrobiales bacterium
GTTTTGCAGTGGTCGGGGCGCTTGCTCATCAGGGCCAGTTGCCACTTTCCGGCCACGGCGGTCCGATAGCCGGCCTTCTTGAGAAGATGGGCAAAGGTCTTGTCTTCCTGGTCGCGGGCGAAATCGCCCCAACGTGGATTTCCCATCCGGGCGGGATATTTGCCGGTCAGGATGCAGACGCGGGAGGGGTGACATACCGGCATGGCATAGGCATGGGTGAAACGCATTCCGCCGGCAGCGAGGGCGTCGAGGTGAGGAGTTTTGTAGCTGGTGCCGCCGTAGCAGCCGAGCACTTCGCGGCCGACGTCGTCTGCAAAAATGAGCACGATATTCGGTTTCTCTGCCGCGTGGTGGGTCGCGCAAGTCAGCAGGAGGAGAGTGAGAAGGCGAAAGAATCGGATCATCAGGCACGGATTCTGGGCGGAATTCGAATAGATCGGCAATCGCGTAATCGGGGCCAATCGATCAGGTGGGAAACCTTAAATCACCATTTTCATTAAAAACTAAAAAGTCTTATTTTTTTATGGTAATTATGGTAATTATCAGTTATATTTAAATTAGCGACATCCGCTATGAAACACAACACTCGAAAATTATCCTGTTCCAGGGGGTTTTCCCTGGCTGAATTGCTCACCATCGTTGCCGTAACCGGTATCCTGATATCAGTGGGCTACACCGTCTACTCCAGCGTCCAACAGTCGGTCCGGGAGGCCAAACTCGAAAACGAAATTGCCTCACTGAACACGGCAGTTGCTTCCTACCTCGGCTTTGGCGGCAACCTTGACTCCGTGAAATCGCCGGAAGAGGTCATAGCCCGACTGCGCTCGGTTGCTGATTCGGACCTGGCAGACCGGATTCCCGGACTTTCCTCATCGATGGTGGATTCCCGGATTGCAGGGCGCATGCAAAATCAAGCCGAGGCGGCAACGGATCAGGCCCGTGTCCGCTGGAACGCGGCAGATAACAAATTTGAGATCGCCTACTCCGGGGAACCGGGAATTGCGGAATTTTACCTCAACGACGGGGACGCCGAGTTCGAAAACCCGGAGGAAGCGCGAACATTCGTGCAATTGTACGCGGAATCAGATGGCTGGGTGTGGGATTATACTGAGCACGCAGCTACGAGACCCTCCGGGCCGACATCGGTGCCGACCTATGAGCCAATCACGATCGTTTCGAATTCGCCCCCTACCAGTGCGCAGAACCCACTTCCGCCTGAAGCCGATGATCCGACGGGACTCAACGCGCCCATCGTGTCCCACCCGGGAAAAGCCTATTCAATTCGCGATTTCAGCCTGGGAGTTTCGCTGGAAAACCCCAACCCGGCAGGTTCCTCGGATATCTTTTACCAGGTCGATTTCGGTCTTTGGGAAAAATACGCGGGAGGAACGGTCACGATTCAACCGGACTCGATCCTGGGCGTCCAGGCGATCGCGAGAAATGCGGATTACCTCGACAGCGATCGTCGAGATGAAAGCTACTCGGCGCTGCCAGTCGACCTGACACCGCCGGATATCATTACTTCGGCTTATCAGTTCGGCGTGTTTGCCAATCGGCAGATCCAGATGACACTCGCCGATACCAATCCGGAAGGGGATCCGGTGACTCTGCAATATCGGATCAACGGGAACGACTGGCACGACTATCCTGGATCGATCACGCTCGACAGGGTGGACTTTGAAGGCGGTGCCGTCATCGAGGCTCAAGCGATTTCGGACGATCCCTATTACAACGATTCCGATCTCTCCACGTCTATCCTTGCCGTGGCACCCCTTTCGTTAGCGGGGATCGTTGACGGCAGTTTTCACAGTCCCAAGGGATCCCGAAACATGGAGACGAATCTGCCCGGGAATGCCACGTCGGACCACTTCGAATGGGGACGGGTGACAGATTCCCGCGGAAGGCGGTATGATCACCTGACCAAGAGCGAAATGGATTTCGCGGGGCTGGAAGCCGCCGACATCGTCCTTGGCGAACGGTTTCACTTTGGGGACTTGACCTACTACAACGGTCGTATCTTATCGGGAACCGGAGCCAACTCAGTTGATATTTCCCTCGATTTCGATTTCAACATCGGTGGCCGGTCCCAGGTTCTCGCCGCCAATTACGAATTCGAACTGATCAACACCCCGAACAGCTCCAGGGATCCCTATAATTGGAATTCGGCGGACTACGTGAGGATTGATCATGCCGCCAGTTCAATGAATTTCCAGATCGAGCACATGACCTTCCAGTTGGATCTGGAATTTGGCGAAACAACTTCGAATGGGTTTTCCAGCTTCGACGAATTTTATGTGCGCGAACAGCGGACTGCGTCAACGAAGCTTTATGCTACGCTCCGGGACCTGACAGACTCCCAGGGGACAGTGGGCTCGGGAGGATCATCGAATCAGAATGGTTCCGGCCAGGGCGGAAAGGGCAATAATGGCCACGGCAACAACGAAGATGGCGTGGATGTAAGCAATCCCGGGAAAGGGAAGGGCGGTCCCAATGGCCGCACAGACCCCTCGGGAGATGTCGACGACGAAACGAAAGGTGGCAGCAGTAGCAACGAAGGTGGCAGCAGCAACGAAGGTGGCAGCAGCAGCGAAGGTGGCAGTAGCGACAACGACGGAGAGAATTCCGGTTCCTCCGGCGGCAAAAGCAACAATGGCCACGGCAACAACGAAGATGGGGTGGATGTGAGCAATCCGGGTAAAGGAAACGGCGGTCCCAACGGACGTGAAGATCCGTCCGGAGATGTTGATGACGAGAAAAAGTCAGGCAACGGCGGGGGTAACTCCGGCGGAAGTGACGACGACGACGGCGGAAGCAGCGACGACGATGGTGACGACGACGATGGCGGCAAGAAAAAGAAAAAGAAGAAGAAGTAGTAGAAAAAGAGGTGCGAATTGGGCGGCCGGACAACGGTAGTGACAGGGATCGCTGTCCTTGAAAATCCGATTCGATTCTTCTCAGAATCAGAAAAGTGGAGTTTGAAATGCCGACCAACAAATTCCCGATCGCAGATCGGCAAATACCGGGTCAGATCAGAAAAAGTTCTCCGCTGGCTGGTTAGGTGCGGCTCCGGGCCTGATAAGACGGGGAAAACCCAGCCCATTCTCAATTCTAAGAAATAATTCTAAAAATTATCTTTTTTTATTGTAATTATGAAAAATAACGAATAATGTGGACAGCAACACAAACAGCTACATGAAACGAAACCTACAAAACAAGAAAAATTCGAAAGGGTTTTCCCTTCCGGAACTACTCGGCATTGTTGCCGTAATCGGGATTCTGGCCACGGCCGGCTATGCCGTTTACTCCAGTGTCCACCAGTCGGTGAAAGAAACCAAACTGAAGAATGAAGTGGCCTCGCTCAACACGGCGGTCGCTTCTTATCTCGGTTTCGGCGGAAATCTCGACTCAGTCGAATCACCCGAGGAGGCCATCTCGCGCCTCCGGGCGGTGGCAAGCTCCGATCTCAAGGATCGGATTCCCGGTCTTTCAGGGTCCATGGTGGACTCCCGGATTGCCGCGCGTCTACAAAACAAAGAAGAAGCAGCTACGGACGAAGCCCGTGTCCGCTGGAACGGGACGAAGAAAACCTTCGAAATCGCCTATTCCGGAGATCCGGGTATCGCGGAGTTCTACATCAATGATAACGACGCGGAATTCAAACATCCGAAGGAAGCACGGGAATTTTTCCAGTTGTATGCCGCCGAAGATGACTGGGTCTGGGACTACCAGGACGAAAAGGGAACTGTGTTGGCAGGCCCGAGTGATGTTGAGGTGACTCAATCGATCGCCGTGACTTCCAACCCGTCCCCGGGTGCACCCCTTACAAGTTCCGAGCCCCATCCGGATGCCGAACGCCTGGATATGCCCGGAATCTCCAAAATTGGAGGAGCCTATTCGATCCGTGACTACGATCTGATCGTGGAACTCTCCAATCCCAACCCGGAAGGTACATCTGACGTGTTTTACCAGATTGACCATGGAGCGTGGACAAAATACAACGGTCAATCGATTACAGTGACGCCGGAAACTACCCTGGCAGCCGAGGTGGTCTCCGCGAATTCCTCCTATCTCGACAGTGGAAGTTCTTTCCACACCTACGAGGTGAAATCCACCACTCTAAATGCTCCGAAGATCCGGACCACTTCGTCTACCTTTGGAGAACGGGTAAACCGTTTTATCTGGGTGACATTGGAAGACACCAACCTCGCTGAAGATCCTTCCCGCATGGAATATCGGGTCAATGACCAAAATTGGAAACCTTATGACGGGTTTTTTGTCCTGGATGTTGCTGAATACCCGCTGGGCGCGAACGTAATTGCAAGAGCGGTGTCAGACGAAGAATACTACATCAATTCCGCCCCGACATCCGCCGTTATGACCGTGGATCCCTCCCTCAAAGGTATCACCGGAGGTGAGTTCCATGATCCCGACGCGAAAAAGTCCAATCTGTATAACCTGAATGAGGACGGTAACTTTTTTGCCTGGGGTCGCCTGAATAACGGTCACGGGAACAACAAGGACGGGGTGGATTCATCCAACAACGGTGCATCGAAGCCTTATGATCCGTCCGGATGGCTGGATGACGAGATTGTCAAAGGTGGCGGGCAATACGCTCAAAACTGGATGTTCTTCTCCGGCCAGGGCCAGGATGAGTTAGCCGTTGGCGAGCAGTTTCACATTGGTACACTCCAGTATTACAACAGTGAGAACAAGTCCAATTCCGGCGTCGAAAGTGTCCGCTTGAATCTGGGGCTGGATTTCAATCTCGAAGGCCAGGTCTATGAATCTCAGTTTGATTACAGCCTCGACCTCAGGGATACAGCTGATGGAGGTAACGTATGGGATTCCGCAGACTCGATTCACATTGATTACGGGTTGAGTAATACCGTCTATGACACAGGAACCCAGGAATTCGGCCTGGCCATTGAATTCGGTGACTCCACTGAATACGGCTTGACGACCTGGGATGAATTCTTTGTGCAGGAGGATCGGATTGCGGTGACTGAGATTCGCGGCACCTTGTATGATCTCAATGATCCGAATTCGATGGTGCTCCCGGCAGGAACGATTGAATCTCTGCCGGCGGAGACCACTTCGACTACCATTGAAACAACAAATCCGGCACCCAATTTGGGCAGCGGAAACTGGTGGTCAGATGGCGGATGGCTCCAGAACTGGGTCGACCGGTTTTCCAGTTGGTTCTAAGCACTGGAAACCACCTATTTGAAAAAACCTGCGGGGCCTGTGATTCACAGGCCCCGCTTTTTTTTGCAGCCCGGCGTTGAAGAATCGCCCTTTTCAAAACCCGTTCGCAAGGCGTTACTGGACGCGTGAACGCCGACGACACGAACCAGGCACGGCACTGCTATATTCACATCCCGTTCTGCCACCACATCTGCCCGTACTGCGCGTTCTACAAGCACAAGCCGGGCAGCCTGGCGAACGCAGCCTTTATCGAGGCCCTGCTCCTCCAGTTCGAGCGCGAAAAAGATCTCCTCGCCCCGAGACTGGACACTCTGTATCTCGGCGGCGGGACGCCCAGCCTCTTATCCGCCGCACACCTGGAGACCTTGTTTGAAGGCCTGGCCTCCCGGATTTCGTCCGAAACGGAGGTCACCCTCGAGGCGAATCCCGCCACCTTCGATCTCAAGAAAGCCCGCCGGTTTCGAGAGATCGGAATCAACCGGATCAGCCTCGGTGTGCAGTCCTTTCAGCCCGAAATCCTCCCGACTCTCGGCCGCGATCATACCGGCGAAGACGCAAAAACCGCCTTCCATTTGCTTCGCGAAGCGGGGTTCGAAAACATCTCCATCGATCTCATGTTTTCCATCCCCGGCCAGGACAAAGCTCTCTGGCAGAACGATTTGGAAATCGCCACGTGTCAGCTGAAACCGGATCACGTGTCGTGCTACAACCTCACATTCGAGGAAGACACCGAGTTTCTCGCCCGCCACCGGGACGGCGAACTGGATGCCGACGAAAATCGCGATGCCGATTTGTTTTTCCAGGCCCTCGATCACCTCGAATCAGCCGGATTCCGGCACTACGAAATTTCCAATTACGCCCGCCCGGGTTTCGAGAGTCGCCACAACCGCGCCTATTGGTCCGGAGATGACTACCTCGGCCTCGGTCCGTCCGCCGTTTCCACCATCGCCGAAACCCGCTGGAAAACCCTGCCGGACACCGCTGCCTGGATCGAAAATCCGACCGCTCGCGTCGAAACTGAAACCCTGACCGACGAAGACCGCCGTCTTGAGGCCATCGCTCTGCAGCTGCGCACCGCCGGGGGAATTCGAATCAACAGGGTTGGTGTGACGAACGAACCCTGTTCGATCGAAACGGCGAAACAAACCGACCCGGTTCGTTCGTTGATCGAACAGGGTTGGATCGAAATCGAGGATGACAGGATTAAGCTCACTCGTGAGGGCAAGGCACTGGCTGATCCGATCGCGGCCCAGCTTGCGTGAATTGACCGGCAGGAAATGGGCCGCTACGATTCTGCATGAAAAAATCTGCCGCCCTCGTGCTCGGACTCATCGTCGCGCAAATCTCGACTGCGGGCGACTGGCAGATGTGGCGATACGATTCCGGCAGAGGTGGGGCATCGCCGCACGCGCTCCCGGGGGGGGAATTGCAGCTGCAGTGGTCGATCCAACTTCCCGAACCCGCGCCGGCCTGGCCGGTTACGCAGGCGAAATTGCAGTTCGACCTGCAGGCAGAGCCGGTGGTGATGGACGAACGGATTTTCGTGCCGTC
>JABDJT010000520.1 GCA_013003335.1 Verrucomicrobiales bacterium
GTCAGAAACTGGTCGAACTGCTCTTCCAATCCTTCGACACCTTTTCCATCACGCCACAGGGGTTCGTTGGGTTCGATGGGGCCGAGTTTCCGGGGTGGACGCTCGCCGACGTATCCCAGCACGTGCGACAGCATTTTTTCATTCGGATAATGACGGAGGTAAACGGGGTGCAACACCAGTCCCGGCTTGCGCTGGCGATCCAGGTCCACAAACTGTTCCTCGGTCAATGGAGAGGAAAATGTTAACGGCAGCCAACGGCGATTCCGATAATGTTCCACAACCGTTTTTCCGTCCAAATCCCATTGGGCGCCGAGCAGGTCATTCGCGTGAATGATTCGTTCGCCGGCATAGCGCAGAATATCCTCGTCAGTGGCGTCGGGGAGGTAGGGGAAATTAATAGCGGCGTAGTAAGCCACTGTATTCTGGGCCAGTGGATGGCCGAAGCGGTCAAGGATTTGCCCTCGCGGTGCCGGAATGGAAAAAGTGAACGTTCGCGCCTCCTTGCGTGTCATGATCGACGAACCAATCTGGCTCGATTTGGATTTCGCGGCGTCGTCATTTGAGCCGAGCTTACGATCTACCTCAGGTGGCTTCCGCGTGTCTTTCGGTTCGTAGTCTGCTGCCTCCGGCGTTTTTTCGATTTCGCCCAGTTCATCCTGGCCCAACGCTTCGGCACCGGCAAAGAAAAAGCCGCCGGAGACCGCGAAGACAATGGCTCGATGGAAAAAATTCATATTTGGAGGAACAGGACAGTTTACCACGGGAACAGGCCCCGCCAAGCTGTCAATACGGAGCGATTTTGGCGTTATTTCAGAAAAAAATGAACCAACAGGTTTGATTCGCCAATCTCACCCAGTTCAGTCGAAAACGCGTGTCACCCGGCCACCACAACGCGAAGAGCCGAGGGCTCGACCGAAATCTGCGCGGGCGTGATATCGACCAAATCGCCGTCGACTTGGATTTCCCGCGGCGGATCACTGGCCACCTGGATATCCGTCGCTGTCCAGTGATTGACCAACTCGGAGGCGTCCAGGAACGGGAGCACTTCAGAAAGGGGATTGGGTTCCAGCCCCATCATCTGCCGGGCGAGTTGAATCATGCCTTCGAGGTTCGCTTTTTTGAGCAAAAACACATCCAGCAGACCGTCGTCGACATCGACTTCCGGTGAAAGGGTGACTCGACCGAGCCCTACTGCTCCGGCGTTGGCGACCGCGAGCGCAACTCCTCGTTCAGTGATTTTCTCCCGGTCGTCCATCTTGATCTCGTAGCGGGTTTCCTCGGCATCCTGCAGCGCTTTGATTCCGGCGAACACGTAGGCCCATTTCCCGAACTGATCTTTCAGGTCCCGAGTCGCGTCCTGGACCACGTCAGTTTCAAAGCCGCAACCGACCCGCAAAAGGAACGGTTTCCCATTGATCATACCCACATCAATCAGGCGGGTTTTGAATTCGTCGTGCTTGCAAACCAGGTCGCAGGCCTTTTCCAATTTGTCCGGGATTCGCAATTCGGCGGCAACGAGATTTCCAGTTCCGCCGGGCAGGATCAGCAAAGGAATATCTGTGCCCACCAGCGCCGCCGCCACTTCCATCACTGTCCCGTCGCCCCCGTAAGCAGCGACCACTGTTGCTCCTTCATCGATGGCTTTTCGAGCCAGGACGCCTCCGTCACCGTCGCCGTGTGTCGGGGAGATATCCCAGTGGATCCCTGCGTCGCGAAATTCCTGATTTAAGATCGCCAACAGGGGGATTTTCCGGGATGGAGCCGGGTTTACGACTACGTGCACCTTCTCGGGCTTCGGGTGGGATGTGGGAACTTGAGGGGACGATTCCATTGGGGGGCGGGCGCAAGCCGCGACAGTTTACCCGAAACCCGCACCTTTTCGAATTGAACATTCCGGGTTTTCCGATTGATCGGAAACGGCATTTTTCTCTATGCGAACGGGCGATAATTCGTTACAAAGGAGGAAATCGGCCAGAGAAACCGGTAAATTTTAAAATTTTAGCCGCGAAATAGGGTAAAGATTTTAAAAATACAGCTTTCACTGGGAATTTTTTTATGTTAACACCCACGAACTATGAAAATTGCTATCACTTTCACAAGCATCGGAATTCTCGCCATCGGCCTTGTCGGCTGCGGGAAAGATGATCAGGTTCTTTCACCGCTGACCAACGGGATGTCCAATACCGTAGCCGCAGTCGGTGACACCGCATCCGATGCAGCCGATGCTGCCGGAGACGGTGCTGCCTCGCTGGCCAACGAAACGCCGGCAGCTCCAGAGCCGTTCTCCCTCCGCGAAGGCGAAGAGTTGATCAGTCACCAGGTGCAGAAGGGCGAGACTCTGTCCTCCATTGCCAAAACCTACAATACCCGGATTTCGCGGATCAAAGCCGCCAACGGAATGTCGGACGACACCATTTATTACGGAAAAGCGATCAAGGTTCCGACCAAGGCGGGCACGCCTCCCGTAGCACCTCCGCCAGTCGCGGAAACGCCGAGTGCTCCTCCGGCGGCTCCCGTTGCCCCTGCGGCACCGGAAGCTCCGGCTGCGAATACCGGTCTCGCAGGGTTCGGTGAGCCGGCGACGACGACGGAAACCCCAGCTCCTGCGCCCGTTGCACCGGCACCGGTCGCGCCTGCAAATACGACGCCTCCGGCCGCTCCTGCTGCTCCGGCCCCTGGCGCTGGAACCGGCCTCCCCGCCTTCAATGGCAATGGCCTGCAGTTTCAGGACTGATTGATTCCCGTAGTTTTAGAAAACGGTATTTCAAAAGCGGTTCCGGTAACGGAACCGCTTTTTTTCGATTCACGCATCAGGCGGCAAAACTTTCGCCACAGGAACAAGTTACGACCGCGTTCGGATTCGTGACCTTGAATCCGCCCTGCTGCAAATCATCGGAAAAATCCAGCTCCGAGCCCGTTACAAAAAGCGCGCTTTTCGGATCGATCACCACGCGTACGTCATTCGATTCGACCATGATGTCGCGGTTCGCCGGACCATCGACCAGGTCCATTTTGTACTGCAAACCCGAGCAACCTCCGCCGATTACCGCCACACGAAGCGCGCCATTTTCGATCCGCCCTTGCTTTTTCAGCAGGGAACGCAGCTTCGTCGAGGCACCGTCCAGCACCTTGATCAGCGTTTCATTTCCGAGTTTGACATTAATTTCCGACACGCCGGTACCAAAAACGGAAAATCCCTTCCTGCAAGAGCACGATCAAACAGGGTCTGTTCGTCAAACCGACCCTGTTGGATCGTTTTTACCCGAAAACCTCTGTCACCGGCGCGCCGCCAAAAACGGTCGGAACTTCGTCGCGACCGTGATGATTCCAGGTCAGCGATTCAGCTTTCAGGCCGAGGGCATGCAAAATCGTGGCGTGAAAATCGTGCGGGGAAACAGGGCGTTTGGTCACGACGTAACCGATCGGATCCGTTTCGCCGATAACCTGGCCGCCTTTCACGCCGCCACCGGCGAGCCAGACGGTATAGCCCGCAGGTGAATGGTCACGACCGCCGCCGGTGCCTTCCATCGTCGGCGTACGACCGAATTCGCCACCCCAGACGACCAGCGTCGAATCAAGCAAACCGCGCTGCTTCAAGTCAGTCAAAAGCGCCGCGACCGGTTTGTCGGTGATGCCGAACATGCGTTCGTGATTGCCCTTGATGTTGCCGTGGGCATCCCAGCCGCCGATCCGGATTTGGACAAATCGAACCCCTCGCTCGATCATCCGCCGTGCCAGCAGGCAGCCGCGCCCGGCGATCTTGTTGGGCGAAGTTTCCATGCCGTAAAGATCGCGGGTGGCTTTCGATTCCCCGTCCAAATCGAACAATTCGGGTGCGGCGGTCTGGAGTCGAAAAGCCATTTCGTAGGACTGGATTCGGGCTTCGAGCTCCGAATGAGCGCCGAGCTTTTCGAGGTGACGGCGGTTGAAAAAATCGATCGTGTCGAGCTGCGAACGGCGACGGGGATTATCGAATCCCTTCGGCACGGCGACGTTTTGAATTCCCTTCACCGGATCGACCACGGTTCCCTGGAACCGTGGCGGCAAAAATCCCGCGCCCCAACCGGCCGCCTGCGGAAACTGCATGCCGTCACTGTGAAGGTTCATCGTGATGAAAGCCGGTAGATTTTCGGTTTCCGAACCGAGTCCGTAAACTGACCACGACCCGATGCTCGGCCGATCTCCCGCAGCGGTTCCGGTCAGGGCGACGCATTCGCCGGGACCGTGAACGGGGTTGCGATGTTCCATCGATCGAATCACGCAGAGTTCATCGGCGAGTTTGGCGGTGTGCGGCATCAATTCAGAAATCGGCATGCCGCTCTGTCCGTGCTGCGCGAATTTCCACGGGGTGGGCAGCAGGTGTTTCAGGCCGGCGCGCTTGATTTTCGGGACGTGTTTCGCAAGGGACTCGGGCACATCTTTTCCGGCGAGCTTGGCCAAATCGGGTTTGGGATCGAAGGTATCGACCTGGCTGGGACCGCCGGACATGAACAGGAATATCACTCGTTTCGCGGTCGGCCGAACATGCGGGCCGGCCGGATCGCCGGTCGCCGGATTTTCTGCCGCGAGAAGCGATTGCAATGCCACCGACCCGGCTCCGAGACCGGTATGGAGAAATTGGCGGCGTGATGGAAAATCGATCATGGAATATACAAAAACTCGTTCGCATTCAGCAATGCCGCTGCGGCGTCAGTCGCCCCCGACTTCGCGATCAGCTCCTCGACTTTTTCGATTTCTTCCGTCTCTGCGGCGCGCTTGAAAACGGTTTTGATCAGAAATTCTGCCCCGTCTTTTTCCGGCATCCGTTTGGCCAAAGCGGCTGCGTTTTGTTGGATAAAATTGCTGTTCAGCAGCCACAACGGTTGAAGCGAAACTGTCGAGGTCCGGCGTTTTGCGCAGCTGGTTACGGCGTTCGGCGAATCAAAAAGCATCTGCTGATGCGGCAGCTTATCGCGCTTCTGGCGGAGGTAAATACTTCGCCGCCGGCTGCTTTTTGCATCCGCGTCACTCGGCCCGCCCGGCATGCTCAAATCGAGCCTGCCGGCGATGGCGAGAATCGAATCACGAATCGCCTCGCTCTCCAACCGGCGGGGTTTCCAGCGCCACAGGCCAAGATTGTCCGGATCACGATCATGATTCGCGGCGGAGAATTCGGACGAACGCCGGAAGGTCGCCGATTCTAAAATCAAACGGTGAATGTGGCGACTGCTCCAGCCCGAATCGACCAGCTCGCTCGCGAGAAAATCGAGCAACTCCGGGTGGCTCGGCTCGCTGCCTTCCAGGCCGAAATTTCCCGATGTCTCGACCAGGCCCCGACCGAAATAGCCCTGCCAGATCCGATTCACCCAAACCCGTGCCGCCAGAGGATTTTCGGGCGACGTGATCCAGTTCGCCAGCGCAAGCCTGGGGCGGTCGCCGATGTAATCAGTCGGGCCGAAAACCTGCGGCCAGGCCGGTTTCACCTCCGGGCCGGGCGAACCGATATCCCCACGAACGAGATAGTGAACCCGCTGGTTTTTCAGCGTTTCCAAATCACGATACAGTGGCCAGCGCATTTCGTGCGGCGCAAATTCCAGTCCATGCGGCGATGTCACCGGAGAGTAAAACGCCCACGTCTGATCGAATTTCGCGATCTCGTTTTCCAGCTGTGTGAAATGCCGCTTCTCCTCCGGTTTCATACTGCTGATCACCGTTTTCGGGATCACCAAAACCGGCTCGGGCGTGCCGCGTTTCCGCAATTCTTCCGCTTTCCGGTGCCGGACAAATTCGAACAACTTCCATCGTTCGTGAACCACCTCCCGGACTCCCGGTTCAAGCACGACATTGCCCGGCTGGCCCTTCGCGAAAAAAGCCTGCATCTGGTAGTAGTCCCACGCCGTGACCGGATCGAAAAAGTGATCGTGGCACTGCGCGCAGGCTATCGTCAGACCGAGAAATGCCTCGCTCGTGGTATTCGTGATGTCGACGAGGATGTCATTGCGCTGGATTTTCTTGTCGAGCTCGTTGCCGGAATACCGTGCTGCCGCAAGGAATCCGGTCGCGATGAGATGATCCGGATCAAATTTGGGAAGCTCGTCGCCGGCGATCTGCTCGCGTACGAATTGATCGAACGGCTTGTCGTTTTGAAAACTGCGCACGACGTAGTCGCGATATTTCCAGGCATGGGGACGATCGCGGTTGTGCTGGTGGCCGTTGCTTTCCGCCCAGCGCGCCACGTCCAGCCAGTGCCGCCCCCAGCGCTCACCAAATTCGCGGCTTTTCAGCAGTTCCTCCACGCTCCCTTCCCGGTCGGGCAGGCCGGTCAAAACAAGGCTGATCCGTCGGCGCAAACTCGTGTCATCAGCGGGAGGAGCCGGCGTCAGGCCGAGAATCTTGTGTTGTTTTCCGATGAAAAAATCGATCGCATTTTTATCGGGCGCGTCGGGGCGTCGGATCGTCTGAAACGCCCAGTGATCGCTCGTGATCTCAGCCGGAGGCGGGTCGACCTTCGCCAGTTTCAACGGCTTCGGCTCTGGCCTCTTTTTTTTCACAGATTCGGGAATCTCGTAGTTCGGAATCCCGAAAATTCCCCGCCACGAATCGCTCCAGCCGATCCCGGAAACGCGAATCCGATCCGTCGCCTCCGTTTTCCGACCGGTCGAAAACCCGAGCCATTTCACTTCCGCCAGGCTGCCAGTACTGGAAACCGACGCCTGCGGTTTTTTTTCATCGGCCAATTTTGGATCGACCCACAAATCGAGTTTGTCGAATGGCTTGTCCGGTCCGGGGACCGGTTTCCACAACCGTGCCACGATGAGAAATTCGCGGTCCGGCTCCAGCTTCGGGCCGTAGGCCTCTTTTTGGGCGGCGTATCGGACCATGAACCGGTTTT
Organism: Verrucomicrobiales bacterium; assembly: GCA_013003335.1. Taxonomy (GTDB): domain Bacteria; phylum Verrucomicrobiota; class Verrucomicrobiia; order Verrucomicrobiales; family DEV007; genus JABDJT01. The sequence goes on from JABDJT010000520.1 coordinate 6,872, forward strand.
CCTTAACGTCCTTCACATGAATTCCGACGTTCGGAATATTGCCGCTGTGGGTCGACGCGTCATTTCCCTCCGTCTTATCCACCCACATCACGAAAAATTCGCCGTCGCCGTTCTCTGGCGTGTCGACCGATTTCGCGGGATACACGATCCGGAATTTCACGAACAGCTGTTCGCCGGAAAACGGTTTCTCCAGCGCACGCCGCAGGGGGTTCTGCCGGGTTCCCGTTCCGGAAATCTCGAACGATTCCGAGAC
>JABDJT010000538.1 GCA_013003335.1 Verrucomicrobiales bacterium
GGCCTGGAGTGAGCCTTTCACCTGGTAAATCAGGAGAACGGAACGTTCGACGAAATACCGGCCCACAGACACCCGGAGCACTTCGACTTCGGTCGTCACACCGTCGCCGTTGTCTTCAATCTGCCAAACTTCGAGCGTGTCGCCGCCTTTGACGGAATTATCAATTTCGAGTGGAACCGTCCCGTCGAATACGCCGGACCCTTCGAGGGCGGGCTCAAGCAGCGCGAGATTGGCTTCGTAATCCCGTCCGACAATTTTGGCAGGAACCTTCCGGCCAGTCGTTGGGTGTTCAAGCTCGATATAAGTGGCGTTGACGGTCAACTCGGCAGTCGTGATGACGCGATTGCCTTCCAGCAGAGCACCCAGACCCCGGCGGGGAGTTGGCGCCCCTTTTTCCCAGGGACGGAGGAAACTGTAGCTTTGCAGGGTGGAATTCACCCGGATTAGCGACTTTTGAGGGCTGGTCTCCTGCGATTTGGCAGGATTTCCAAGGCTCAACGCGAGCCCCAACACTGCGAAACAAAGTGTGGTTCGATTCTTCATGAATTTGTGAGGTAGAAAATCTCGATTCGATTGTTCGGGCGGTTATTCGGCAGCTTTTTCCTCCGCCTCCTTCTCTTTGGCTTCTTCTTCTGCGTCCCTTTTTTCGGCTTCTTCCCGATCGAAGAGACCTTCGACTTCGAGGATTTCCGGTTTTTCGATGAAATGATCGAATCCGACGTTGTATTTGGCCATGATGCGCTGATGAGCCGTTTTGGCTTCTTTCCGCTCAATGACGAGCGGTCGGCCTTCGCCCAGGCAGCGGATCACGTGAAAATCTTCATGACCTTCTTCTGCGTGATCCCCGTTGAGCGCATCGTGCAGATCCTGGAGCAACCTGATTTTCACGCCGTTCACCTCATCGACCACCTTTCCGACGTAGGGCTGGAGGTAGGTGTTGGCGGAATCCGGCAGGATCGCCGTGAGAACTACCGTCTGGGGACGGTCGCGGTATAATTCCTCCTGGCCGTAATACAAATAGTGGTAACGAACCTGGAGGTTGCTCATGGGATGCGCGGCCATCAGGCTGCGATCCAGCGGTTGAAACTGCATCCCGGCGAAAAGCACAAAATTCGGCTGCTTGTCATACTGATTCGCCTGCAGCAGGTAGGGAATAAATCGTTTCAATTCGACCTCGACGTCGATTTTCTTCCGGTCGCGCCAAACCTCAAGCATCACTTTGTCACCGGCAAATTTCCGCTCGATAATTTCATTCATATCGACGCGTTCATCGTCGATTTCGATAAAGCCGTCGCTGTAAATTTCGTGGCCATCGATTGAAAGCAGAACGTCCTCCGGTTTCAATTCCCCACCGGCCGAACCGGCAGCATCCGGCACCGCGACCATGACGCCTTTGTTGTCGTTCGGCAGTCCCAGGGCAATCCGCTGGGCGGGATTGAGAATGTTGATCGTGCTCGTTGCGAGGTCCACGTAATGATCATATTTGCCGTCTTCGCTGTCCTTCAAAAAGCGTTCGATGACCGGCACAGGGATCATGTACCCGGTGTTTTGTGCCACATTTCCGGAATAACCCTGGAAAGCGACGCCCACTACCTCGTTATCCTGCAAAACAGGACCGCCTGAATTTCCCGGATTGATCGCGGCATCCACCTGGATCGTCAGGTGATTGTCCACTCCTGAATGCGAGTACGGCCGGAAATCGATCCGGGAAACGACCCCGCGCGTCACAGAAATCCGTTCGCCACCAATCGGGTATCCCACGGCAATGACCGTGGTGTTCAACTTCGGCACGCCTCCGATGTAGAGGGGCTCCACGCCTTTGAAGGCGGTTTCGAATTCTTCTTCCGATTCCAGCTCCAACAGCGCAAGATCGCAATCGTGCGCCACAGTGATGGTCTTCGCTTTGTATGGCCGGGGATCATTGACCTTCTTGATGTAAATCAGTCGGTTGTTGCTGACGACATGGGCGTTCGTCACAAACTGGTTTTTCCCGACCAGGAAACCGGTTCCCACTCCGCTTCCCATACCACCAATGTTCCACGGAACCCTGTAATTTGGTGTCTTCGTATCCACTTCCACACGGACCACCGCGTCGAATTCAATCTCAGAAATATCCGCCTGTTCTGATTCCGGCTTCAAGCTGGCCGCAATTTCCTCCGGGTCGATTTTGGGGGCTACACCGCTGGATCCGGCGGGTGCCTGGGGAGCCTGGGTTGGGGGTGCTTGTTGCCCGAAAGCCGAGGAAAGTGAGAGAGTCAAAAAGGCCGAAACCGGCAGGATCAGAGTTTTCATACAATTGAATTACGTCTTCGACTGAAACAAGGGTCGTTTCAGCGGGTTAGCAGTCTAGGGTTCGGGCTTGGAAAGTCAATCGCCTCACCGTGCGTATCACGGCTAGACGAATTTCGAATCAACCGTCTCTGTTCGCCAATCCAACCCTGTTGGATCGTTTTTTTGCACCAAACAGGTTTCAGTCTAAATTTCGCCCGTGGAAACTCCTCTGCTCAATCACCCTGCGGTCTGGCGTGGCTCCGAATTGTTCGCCCGGCCGGACTGGATCCACAAATTTGAAACCGCCGACTGGCTGGCGATCCGGAATTCGCTGGAAAACGGATCCGGCGCAGTGCTGGTCCGGGGATTTCCGGTTGATGACTTTTCCCGGGACGAAGCGAGAGCGGGCTTTCTCGAACTGTGCCGCGAGCGACTCGGGACACCGGTTTCCCAAAACGATGCAGGTGATCTGGTATTCGATGTGGCGGACTCGGGATTCAAAAGCGATGACCCCCGGGCTCGTGGGCCAAACACCAAAAAGAAACTCAGCTTTCACACTGACCGCTGTGACGTGATCGCCTTTTTATGCTGGCGGCAGGCGAAAACCGGTGGCGAAAATGAAATCGTCAGCTCGATGACTCTTTACAACCGCATCCGCGAACAGCGGCCAGATTTGCTGAAAATTCTTTGCCAGCCGTTTGTTTACAAGCGTCACACGGTCGACCTGGGAAATGAAAAGCCGTACTGCGAGCAACCGGTTTTCTCTTTCTGTGACGGGCATTTCGCCGCCAATTTTCTGCGCGTCCTAATTGATCGCGCGGACTCCGATCCGGACCTGCCGAACCTGTCCGCAGCCCAGAAAGAAGCGATGGATTTTCTCGAGGAAGTCGCGGGTGATCCGGAAATACACGTCCGCTTCCGACAGGAGCCCGGTGATATCCTGTTGCTGAACAATTGGGTCACGCTGCATCGGCGATCCGCATTTGAAGACCATGCCGAACCGGAGAAAAAACGCTGCCTGTTTCGAGTCTGGCTCAGCATGCCAAACAGCCGCCCCCTGGATCCGATGTTCGAAGATAACTACGGTGCGGTGGAGGCTGGGGCAATCCGGGGAGGGATGCGCGCGAGGACATAATCTAATCGCGACCGCCTTTTTTGGCTGACGATTTGCTGAGCTGTCTGGTAAGGTGGGGAAAGATGGAATTGAAGGGACCACAGCGGCTATTTTTCAGCGCAATTCTTTGCGTAATTTCGTTTTCCGGCCTTCGGGAGGCCGAAGGCCAGGCAAGTTATCCAAAACCGGATTACGAGGCGATGGCCTACCCGAAAGATGGAATCGGCCTTGACGACGTCCAAAAATCCGAGCTGCTAACCGCACTCGCGGCCGTTGCGCGAAATTTTGACGACGTGAGCAACAGAACCCGCGCTCAGGCTGTCGCGATTGCGCGCAGGATCGATCCGCTCCACAAACCCTCTTTCGTCGCCGACTACCAGCTGAACCGTGGCGTGAAGCCAAAACCGGTCGAGGGGGTTGATTCACTCGAGGCTGCGACCCAATCGATTTACGCCAATTCGAAGCGAATCGCATTGGCCAACTCGATCGAGAAGACGCAGCTTTCCGGCTTTCTCATCAGCCTCGTCAGCGAACTGAACCCGGATGACCCGGTTTATGTCGCTGCATTAAAAGCGCATCGAAGCACCTCCGGCGAAATCCTCTGGGATCCGATCATCCCCGATCTGAAACCGGTCGCAAGTTCAACCCCTGGACGGGCGATCAGCAGTCACACCTTTGGCTTTCTGTCGACTTCCGGGGTGTTTCAAATCGAATCGAAGGCTCAAAAAACCGGAGACAGCAATGCGCTTGGATATTCCGGCGGCGAAAAACTGGGAACCGGCATTTTTTCCTCGGCGTTTCGGGAAGGCGTAAAGCATCTTGGTCAAAAGCGCGGCGAAACCATCCGCGGAATCCGGATCGCGTTCGATACTTCCGCCGATTTCGACAAAGATTTTTTCGAAGAACAGGGGCCGGCCGCCGCCTTGCCTTGTGTAAACTCTCTCCTCGCCGTTCTTGAAAATCGGGACCTGAGCAAAAACATCGCTCTGGCGGGCGACGTGAATGCCGATGGTACGATTCAGCCGGTACACGACATCCGCGAACGCCTGTTGAACCTTGAAAGTGATTCTTCAGGGTCAATCATCGGAATCCCGTCTGCAGACACAGCTGCTCTCGGCGATATCCTCCTGCTGCATGGACCCAAAGTGTTCGTGGACCACCAGGTTTTCGGCATAAAAAAGCTTCCGGACGCAGTGAGGCTGACCAAACCGGAGTTGGACCGTGCAGAAAATCTGAATTCGGCGATTTCGAAATTCGAACAAGTGCAGAGCGTTTTGCGAAAACCGGGCGGGATGAAACTAATTTCCAACAGCCATGTCCTCACACGCCTCCGTGAGGTCGTGAATCTCGCCCCGAATCACCTTTCAGCGCGGATGCTGGGCCGGTGGGGAACGAATCGCCTTCCGGGCCGCCTTTCGCTTTCCGCATCGCTGGAGGTTGCCATGTCGCCTCTCGAGCCAATCCTGGATGGCAACTCCCTCGATGACAATTCCACCAAAGAACTCGAACCGACCGCCCTCGCCCGCCTGAAACGATTCAATACCCGTCTCGATGCCCGCCTGAACGCCCTCGGCAATGCTGTTCTGGCCTATTCCAACGCGGGACGGGTGGGGACCGACAAGGCCGCCGCCCGAAAGCGGGCCGCTCAGCGTTTAAAAGATGAACTGGCAGCCATGGCCCGGGACATCGATATCCGGGAGGAAATGATGCGCTAAGATGACTTTTATCCGAAAAAACCACCTTCGCTTCTTATCGTTTTTGGCCTGTTCGCTTGCCGCAGTCAGCCCGGCCCAGCAGCCCGGGATTAATATCGAAGCGTTGAAATTTGAGTCCAATTCCGTTTCAACGGCACTCTCGAATGCGGAAAAAACCAGCCTCGCCGGCCACCTCGCTACCATCGGCGATATGAATTCCCTGCCTGATAGTATTCGAAAAAAGGCCGAAGCAATTTCAAAAAAACTTGGGCAAGCCGGCGACGTGAACAAGGAATCCGATCCGGTTGAGCTTTCCGGCAAAATTCGGGATCTCGCCCGCAAACACGCAGAGACAGAACGGGATTTCGCTGCCGTTTTGTTCGATCTCGCGCTCAATTTGCACCCGGATGACGTCGATTTAGCGTACGATCTGGAAGTATTGAAGATCCGGCACGGGGTCAATCCGAATTGGGAAGAAGTAATCGGGGCCAAGTTGGCTTCCTTTCAACCGAAGCGCACGCAGAACGCCCCTGGAATGACAGCGGCTTCCGCTCCCGGCATTACCGGGAAAACGGACGGCATCGGTCGGACGCAGTCCCTGGTCAAAGGCCTCCTCGTTCAGCAACTCGAAGGAAGCCAATTTGCGGGATCCGCGTCGCAGATGAATGCCACCGCAATCAAAAGCTCAAAAAATTCAGGAGACTGGCGCATTCGGTTCAACCAACCCGTCGGCCCGATGATGTCCGGGGCGCTGAAACGGGTGCAGAAATTTCTCGACGACAAGCACGACGGCGTGCCCCAGGGATTCCTGGTCGAGATCAGTTTCGAGGAACAATACGTGCCGAAAGATGGCCCCTCCGCAGCCATCGCCTGTACCCTGCTGCTCGAATCGCTTATCTCCGATATCGATCTTGATCCCGGTTTCGCCGTGACCGGGGATATGTCGGCAAAAGGAGAAGTCGGGCCGGTCGGCGGCATCGACGGAAAAATTCGGGGCGCCGCCAAACGAAACTGCACGGTGATTGCCATCCCGGCCGGGAACAGCGGAGTCGTCTCCGATTTGCTTCTGCTCGAAGGACCGTCTTCTCTCGCCAAAATCCAGATTTTCCGGATCGAAACGTTCGACCAGGCGCAAAATCTCGCCTTCGCCGCCGAGGCCCGTCCGGAAAAACTGCAGGAAGCGATCACTGAATTTCAGCAAATTCAAAAAGCTCTCAACCGGGCCAACGGCACGACGATTTTGAAAAATCAGCAGGTCCAGGCCAAGCTCCGAAAAATCGTCCAACTCGCCCCGAATCATCTTTCCGCCCGGCTGCTGCTCCTCAAAGCTGTCGGCCGTGAACCGCGCCAACTCACGCTGTCCGGCTCACTCACCGCGATCGACCGGGCAGCTGCTCCGTTGATTCGCGCGCTCCGCGACGACAAGTTTGAAGCCGGAAGCTCGCTCGATAACAACGAATATCGTGACGCCGTTTCCGGACTCCGGCGGGTGCGCTCCCAACTCGATAACCGGACTCACCAGTGCGCGGATGCAATCATCGCCTACTCCACCTACATTGATACCTGGGTCAACAAGCGGCCAAACTCGCGGAACAAACAGATCGAGTTGATCGAAAAAATCAAAGCTTCCGGCTCCCGAGTTGGTTCGGAATTTGAAAAGCTGCACAATCGCCCGGATGTGAAAGAAGAACTCGGCGACAGCGAGTAGCCGGTTTTGAGAAAAACGATCCAACAGGGTCTGTTCGTCAAACCAACCCTGTTCGATCGAAATTCGTCCTTTCGCGAACGCGCCATATCGGCATCTTAAAATCGATGCCCGATCCAAATTTCCAGAACGTTCTCGGCGTGATTCCCGCACGCTGGGCTTCGACCCGCTTTCCCGGCAAACCGCTGGAATTGATCGGTGGGAAACCGCTGGTCCAGCACGTTTGGGACCAGTGTGCCCGCTGCAGGAATCTCGGAAAAGTAGTCGTGGCAACAGACGACGACCGGATTTTTCGGGCGGTTCAGGATTTTGGCGGCGAAGCCTCGATGACCCGGGACGATCATCCGAGCGGGACGGACCGAATGGCCGAAGTCGCCGAAAAATTCCCCGATCACGATGTTTTGATCAACATCCAGGGTGACGAACCGTTGATCGATCCGGAATTGATCGATGAACTGGCCGGGAAATTGCTTGGAGATCCGGACTTGCCCATGATCACTGCCGCAAACCCCATGCAACCGGACGACCCCGCCGTGCAAGACGAAAACGTGGTCAAAGTCACAATCGATCGGGACGGTCACGCCCTGTATTTTTCCCGCAGCCCGATTCCATTCCCTAGAAATACAGCGGTCGATGAGCTGACCTATTACCGGCACAAGGGAATTTATGGTTTTCGCCGGGATTTTCTGCTGGAATTTGTCAGCTGGGCCCCGTCCATATTGGAACAAACGGAAGGTCTCGAACAATTGCGGGCGATGGAAAACGGGGCGCGGATTCGCGTTATTTTGACCGGTGATGACTCTACCGGCATTGACACGCCGGAACAGGCGGCCATACTGAACGAACAATTTAAGGGAGATTAATTAATCTTTCAGATCGATGAAATACATTTTTGTGACTGGTGGCGTGGTCAGCTCTTTGGGGAAAGGGCTCGCAGCAGCGGCGCTGGGGACGTTGCTGGAGCATCGTGGCCTCAAAGTTTTGCTCCAGAAATTCGACCCGTATTTGAACGTCGATCCCGGCACAATGAGTCCTTTCCAGCATGGCGAGGTTTATGTGCTGGATGACGGGGCGGAAACAGATCTCGATCTCGGACACTACGAACGTTTCACCAACGGCAAGCTTTCCAAGCTGAACAACCTGACCAGCGGACAGGTGTATGAAAGCGTGATCCGAAAAGAGCGGGCCGGTGATTATCTCGGTTCGACCGTGCAGGTGATTCCCCACGTCACCGATGAAATCAAAGGCCGCATCCACGAGGTAACCGAAAAAATGGATGCCGACGTGATTATCACCGAGATCGGCGGAACGACCGGTGACATCGAGGGCCTGCCGTTTCTGGAGGCTTTACGTCAATTCCAGGATGAAGTCGGCCACAAAAATGTAGCTTTCGTTCATGTCACGCTGGTTCCGTTCATCAAGGCGGCCGAAGAGCTGAAAACCAAACCGACACAGCAAAGCGTCGCCAAGCTTCGCGAGATTGGAATTGCGCCGAAGGTCATCGTCTGTCGTTCGGAATACCACGTCGAAGACGATTTGCGAAGGAAGCTGTCGATGTTCTGTAACCTACCGAAAGAGAACGTAATTCAGTTCCTCGACATGGAGCACACGATTTACGAGGCTCCGCTGAAGTTGCAGGAAGAGAATCTCGATGAGATCATCTGCAACTGTCTCGGACTGGAAACAAAGGAGCCGGACATGACGAACTGGCGCAACATGGTTGATCGGATCGTGAACCCGACCCACAAGATCAAGGTGGCCGTCGTCGGGAAATACATCGAACTGCAGGACGCTTACAAATCGATTTATGAAGCGCTGACCCACGCCGGCGCCGCAAACGACTGCGAGGTGGATGTTGAGCGGATCGATTCGGAAAAAATCGATAGTGACGGTGCGGAGAAATATCTTTCGGATGTTGACGGAATCCTGATTCCGGGCGGATTCGGCGACCGCGGCATCGAAGGAAAAGTCGCCGCCGCGAAATACGCCCGAGAAAATTCGATCCCGTATTTCGGCCTGTGCCTCGGCATGCAGATCGCCACAATCGAGTTTGCCCGTCACGTCTGTGGCCTCGAACGGGCAAACAGCATTGAATTTGACGAAGACACGCCGCACCCGGTGATCTGTCTTCTCGAGGAGCAGAAAGATGTCACTGAAAAAGGTGCGTCCATGCGGCTCGGAACCTGGGAAGCGAATCTCAAAGCCGGCAGCCGCGCCCATGATTTATACGGTGCAGACGCCGTCAGCGAACGGCATCGCCACCGCTATGAATTCAATCAGGACTACCGCGAACAAATGGAATCCGCCGGATTCCTGATCTCCGGGACATCTCCGGACGGAACGCTTTGCGAGATTATCGAAATCCCTGCGCACCCCTTTTACCTGGCCGTGCAGTTCCACCCGGAATTTCAGAGCAAGCCGACTGCGCCGCATCCGCTCTTCAAAGGATTTGTCAAAGCCAGTCTGATTCGCCGGAACGAGGCCGGTTCGAAGAAATCGGCGACCAGTCCGTCCTCCGCTGAACCGGTCACGGCGTAAATTAATTTCCCCCGTCTATGAAACGAACTAACAGGGTCTGTTCGTTAATCATGCCCGGTTGGTTCGTTTTTTGCGTTTTCGCGGTCGCCCAAAATCCGGACACCTTCACCGATCCAAATCCGCCCGAGGTTTTTGAACCGGGCGAGCCAATCACGGAAGCGAAAGACTGGGACGGCCTCACTTTTCGAGCCGCGCCGAAGCCGCTGGCGCAGAACGCCGTGACGGCGGAATGGCCCCGCTTTCTCGGACCGAACGACAATGCGAAAACGCCGGAAACGCAATTGCTCGACAAATTTCCCGAGGGCGGGCCGAAAATTGTCTGGGAATGCCTGAAGGGGACAGGTTACACCTCCCCGGCGATCGTGGACGGCCGGCTCGTGCTGTTCGACCGGTTTGGCGATGAAGAAGTCAGCCTCTGCCTCGATCCGGCAACGGGAAAAGAATTTTGGCGATCTGGTTATCCTGTCGAATACACCGATCGGATCGGATATTCGAACGGCCCCCGGGCCAGCGCGGTGATCGATTCGGGAAAGGTTTATACACTCGGTGTTCGGAGCGTTTTGACCTGCCTCGATTTAAAATCCGGCACGAAACTCTGGCAGCGGGATCTGGATGCGGAGTTTGAAATCGCTCCCTATTTTTTCGGACACGGAGCCTGCCCGCTCATCTACGATGGAAAGGTAATCGTGAATCTCGGCGGCAGAGGCGGGTTGTGTGTCGCAGCGTTTGATCAGCACTCCGGAAAACTGGTTTGGGGCACGAAACACGAATGGCTGGCGAGTTACGCTTCGCCTGTGGTTCGCGAATTACAGGGGAAACCCAGGTTACTCGTTTTTGCAGGCGGTGAAGATCGGCGTCAAAACCCGGATGAATCCCCTTTCGGCGGCCTGCTGTGTATCGACCCGGCAACCGGCGAGTTGCACGATGCCTTTCCATGGCGATCGACGATGTACACCAGCGTGAATGCCTCCGGCCCCGTTGTGGCGGGCGAAAACCGCATTTTCATCAGCGAATGCTACACGGAAGGGGGCGTCCTGCTCGAATTGACGCCCGAGTTGAAATGGAAAGAAGTCTGGCGCGCTCCGAAATTCGGGTTGCATTGGATGACTCCGCTGGTGATCGATGGCTACATTTACGGATTTCTCGGTCGAAACGAACCGGATGCCTGGCTGGCTTGTTACGACGCTGCGACGGGCGAAGAAAAATGGCGCGACGATTTGATCTGGCAGGACAAGTTGCCCGACGGTCGCCCCTACAATCTGAGCTATTTTCGGGGTAGCCTTCTCTGGGCGGACGAAAAGGCCTACGCTCTTGGCGAACTCGGCACGCTGGGTATTTTCAAGCTGAAGCCCGGCGGCTTCGAAGAACTGGACAAGGCGAATCTCTTTTTCGCGAAGGCGACTTGGTCACTGCCGGTATTGCACAAAGGATTGCTCTACATTTCCCAGCATGAGGAGGAAGTGCCGATTATCGAAAATCCGAAGCCGAAGCGATTGATTTGCTACGATTTGAGGAAAGCGGAGTGAATTGGCGGGAACGACTGCTCAGACCATCCCAAGCTTCATTTTTCCTTCCTCGGAAATCATATCCTGATTCCACGGCGGATCCCAAACGAGATCGACGCGGGCGTTCGAGACGGCGTCAATCATGAGAATCTTGCTTTGGGCGTCGGCTGCAATTGTTGGACCCATCCCGCAACCGGGTGCAGTCAGCGTCATTTTGACCTCGACATTGGTTTCGCCGTCTTCTTCCTCGATCTGGCAATCGTAAACGAGGCCGAGGTCGACGATGTTCACCGGTATTTCGGGGTCGAATACCATTTTCAGTTGCTCCCAAACTGCAGATTCGACATCGCCATCCGCCGCTTTTTGCTGGATCGCGTTGCGCTTTTCTTTTTCCGCTTCCAGATCGATGCCAAGGGCATCGGCGTTGTCGGATTTGATGCGGGCGAGTCCGTGCGGCGTGGCGACGGTGTAAGTGCCGCCGAGAGCCTGAGTGACCATCACTTTCGTGCCTGTCGGCAGCGAGATCAGATCACCGCTTGGGATCTGGATGGCTTCAACTTCGCGGGTGAGTTCGATTTCCTCGTGGGTATTCATTGGGAAAGGTGTCGGGGGTCAGGATTCAAGAGGTCTTCCGCAGGTTACTCATCAAGTTTGACGACTTTGAGATTCCCCTTTTTCAGGTTAGACGCTGGAGCGGCGGCGAAGCTATCAAGCAAGGTATCGTTTCGTTCTTCCGCGGAATCAATTTCCGCACCAGAAGTTTCCGAACTTTCGGAAACAAGGGCTTCCCGAAGGGCGCCTTCGACCATCTGGCCGCAGTGAATTTTCATGGGCGGAAGCGGACCGAGATCGGCTGACAGATCAGTGGCTTCGAGTTGCTGCGCTTCCTCAACGGTTTTGCCGGCGAGCAATTCGGTCGCAACGCTGGCCACGGCAATCGCAGTCTGGCAGCCAAAACTTTGAAACGAGGCGCGGTCGATCACCTTTTTCCCTTCATCGGTTTCTTTGAATTTCAGCCACATCCGGACCATGTCACCGCACTCCGGGCTACCGACCGTACCGACTGAATCTGCATCCGCCATCTCGCCCATATTTTTGGGGTTGGCGATGGCTTCGTTGATTTTCTGTTCCGTGTTGTCAGAGTCGCTCATTCTTCAAATTCCAGTTTGTAGCGCGGCAATTCAGGATTTGCTTCCTGGGCGTAAGCATCGATTCCGCCGCGAAGGGCACGCGTATTTTTGAATCCGTGGCCCAAAAGATAGGCTGCCGCATCGAGACAGCGATCACCGGTGTGATCGTACAGCACGATCAACCGCTCCTTGTTCTCCGTGCCGAAAATTTCCTGGAGCAGTTCGTTGCTGAACAATTCAGAATTCGGAAGGGCAACGGCCTCGTGTTCCTCCCGGGTTCGCAGATCGAGCAATCGGGGCAAATCACTGGTTCCATTCGCAGCCGAGATTTTTTCTGCCAAATCAGCCGGCTCAATGAGGATTTTTTGATCTTCCTCGTGGCTGTCGCGGATGTGTGCGATCACCTCGTCGATCGGCAGGTTTTCGTTTCTTTCGCACACTGCAGCGAGCGTTTCGTCGTCTGCGTAACTGCAACTTTGGCAGCCGCCGATGTGGTACCGCGCGAACAGGGCACGTTTCGCTCCGGGGAAATTCGCGAGGATTTCCGCCATCGGTGTTTCGGCGTTCAATTCGATTTCTGCAACTTCTGCCATCGGCGCAATATGGACCCGCCTGACGGCGGATCAAGATTGAACGGCAACGGGATTCACCCGCCCAATCGCTTTTTCAAGGCCGCTTTTGTAAGCCCGACCCGCTTGGCCGCAACCGCATCGTCTCCGTCTGCCAGATCGAGTGCTACCCGTAGAATCTCACGTTCCGCCAGTTCGAGCGGGCTCAATTCGCATGTTGGTGCATCGGCTGCACGCAAAATTGCGGTAGCGGCAGCGCGGGCGTCCGGGTCTTCTCCGGAATCGACGTCCGCCGCACACCCGGAGCTGTCGAGAGGTAAATCCTGGGGCAGCAGCACGTTACCGGTAGCCAGCACGCAAGCCCGTTCGATCGTGTTTTCCAGTTCGCGGACGTTGCCGGGCCAGGAATGATTTTCGAGGAGATCGACCGCTTCAGCGGAAAGCTGCATTTGGCGAGCCTTCCCTTTTTCAGCCTGGCGGCCGAGAAAAAATTCGGCCAGCAACCGGATATCCTCCGGCCGGCGTCGAAGTGGAGGTATGTGGATCCGCACGACATTGAGACGATAGAAAAGATCTTCGCGGAAACGACCGTCTTTCACTTCGGATTCCAACTGCTTGTTGGTCGCAGCGAGAATCCGGACGTCGCTCTGTAGGGTCTGATTTCCTCCGACCCGGGCAAATTCGCCGCTTTGCAACACCCGCAAGAGCTTGCTTTGCACCTCAAGCGGCATGTCCCCGATCTCATCCAGGAACAGTGTGCCATTGTGGCACTGCTCAAACCGGCCAATCCGCTGCCCGGTCGCCCCGGTAAATGCGCCTTTTTCGTGACCGAACAATTCACTTTCGAGCAAATTGGAAGGAATTGCCGCGCAATTAATCGCGACGTATTCACCATTCGAGCGCCGGCTGAATTGATGGATCGCATTGGAAACCACTTCCTTGCCCACTCCGCTTTCGCCGGTAATCAAGACCGGAGCATCTGCCCGGGCGACGCGACCAATCAACTTGTAGACGTCCTGCATGGCAGGACTCCGCCCGATAATGACGTCACCACTCGGCTGAGGGGGAAGGATCGGCTCCGACTCAGTGGACGAGGCGGCAAGCCGGGTTTGCTCTGCAGCCTGCAAAGCGCGTTCCGCGGCGGGGCGTAGATCGAAGTTGACCGATTCTTTCCTTAAAACATCGAAGGCCCCCAGTTTCATGGCTTCAATCACGGCATTGGTCGACGATGTCGTGCCGACCAATAAAACCATCGAATTCGGGAAGGTCAGCCGGACTTTTTTGAGCAATGCCAGCCCATCAAGAGGTGCCAGGAAAAAGTCAGCCACCAGCAAGTCTGCTTCATGATCCGTGAAAAGCTTTAATGCTTTTTCCGAATCCGAAGTCGAATGCACATTGATTCCCTTGGCAGTGAGATGTTTTTCTGCCCAGGCTAGAAAGTCGGCATCGGGGTCAGCGATGACGATGGTTTGTGTTTCGGTCTCCGCCATTCCTCTTGATGAAAGTCCGGAATCCGCCGATTATACGCGCCTTTCCATGAAATACGACCCCATAGATGCCTCCCTTTTCGCTGAAAACAGGAAGCGGGTGCTCGCGGAACTGCCAACAGATGCGTTCGCCGTGTTTCATTCCGCCGATATCCCGTGGCGCAGCGCGGACGGGTCAATGAGGTTCATCCAGAACAGCGATTTATTCTACCTGACCGGAGTCGACCAGGAGGATACTATGTTGATCCTGGACCCGGGCGCGGACGATCCTGAAAAACGGGAACTGCTGTTCGTGCGGGAGACTTCTGAGGAAATTGCGATCTGGGAAGGGGAAAAACTTTCCCGGGAACAGGCGGTTGATGTGTCCGGCGGAGCCTCTGTGAAGTGGAACGACCGGTTTTTGACAACCTTTCGCCGACTGATGCGGCGCAAAAAACGGGTGTTCCTGAACCACAACGAGTACCCGAGACTTGGTGTTCCGATTTTTTACACGCCGGACGATCGATTTCGGAAAGAATGCCAGCAGGAGTATCCGAATCACCAATTCGAGCGTCTCGGCCCGATCATGCACCGTCTTCGACAGGTTAAATCACAGGTCGAAATCGACCTGCTCCAACATGCCTGCGACATCACCGGAAAAGGTTTTCGACGCGTCCTGAAATTTATCAGGCCCGGCGTCAAAGAGTACGAAGTGGAAGCCGAACTCCTCCACGAATTCATGATGCACGGGGCGCGGGGATTCGCCTATGAAC
>JABDJT010000486.1 GCA_013003335.1 Verrucomicrobiales bacterium
GGTCCGGGCTGGGCAGTTTCGTGGACCGGATCGAGGCCGCGGAATCGATTCCGTATTCGAAAATTGACGGGCTGCCAGTCAGCAAAGTTCCGGGCCACGAAGGCCGGTTTGTGTTCGGCGAATTGAACGGGACGCGCCTGGTGATTGCCCAGGGCCGGGTGCACCTCTACGAAGGCTGGACGGCGCCTGAGATCGCTGCGGGAGTTCGTTGCATGGCCGAAATGGGGGTGCAGAAGTTGGTCTTGACCAATGCGGCCGGGATCGTGAATCCCAATTTTCTGCCCGGCCAATGGATGCAGATTTCCGATCACTTGAATTTCACCGGGCAGAGTCCCCTTTTCGGTGGCGCGAATTTCGTGGACCAGACGGAAGTGTATTCGCGGTCCTGGCGGGCTCAGTTTTCCGCCGAAGCAAAGAATCTTGGGTTGGATCTCGCGGAAGGGGTTTACGCGTGGATGCCGGGGCCGCAGTATGAAACGCCCGCGGAAATCCGGATGTTGCGGACGCTCGGGGCGGATGCCGTCGGCATGTCGACTGTGCCGGAGGCGATCCAGGCGCGTGCGCTGGGGATGGAAGTAGCTGGTTTTTCCTGTCTCACGAATTTCGGCGCGGGCATGACTGACGACCTGCTCGATCATTCCGAGGTGATGGAAATGGGGGCGATTGCCGCCGGGAAGTTGGTTGAATTGCTGGAAGCTAGCCTGGGATGAAGAGGAAGCCCAAACTGGCTGTATGGATTTGTTCTACGGTGATTTTTCTCGTGAGTGGAATCGGGCTATCACTCTTTTTTCAACAGAAACGCGGCACGGAGCGAACAGAGGCCTTATTGATCGAAACAATTCTACCGAGTGTGGAATTCGAGGATACAAGTCTGATTGATGCGATCGAAATTCTTCGGGCTGACGCAGCAAAGGTGAATCCGGAATTTGAGACAATTCGGTTCGTGGAATTCGATTTCAGGCGCAATGAAGAGATTGACCTGCCACGACGGTCCAATCCGGACGATACACTGGATCCACACTCGATTTTAATCACGCTGCATTTGCGAAATGTTTTGGTGATGGAGGCGTTGCGGTATACGACGGCGCTTGCGCAATACGGATTTTCGGTTTCCCCGGACAAGGTCATGATTCAACCGATGACTCCGGGAATGAAGGTGACGGTCACGCAGCGTGTATCGAATTGGTGGAACGATTTGTGGGGCTCATCCGCGGATATAACCGACCTGTTTTAAAACACGAAGTAAATGAAATCGAGCCGGGCGCTGGCGTAGGCGAGGATCAGGAACAGCAGGACGATCGTCACGGCCACCTGCCGAAACAGGCCCCACGTCAAAAACCGCCGGTCAGTCAGCGATTTTCCGAGCAGGACCATGAAAATCACGAAGGCGACCAGCATGGTGATGAGCGCTTCAGGCGGCGTGTCTGATGATGCGTAGGGTGGTGCGAGCAACGCGCCGAAATAAGCCATCGCGTCGGCAAATTTCGGGGCGCGAAAGAAAACCCAGAGCAGGCTGACGCCGTTAAAAACGAGAAAGACTTTCAGCCAGCCGAAGACGCGCTTTTTCGGAAAAATGCGCGGGCAGAAGCGTTCGAGAATCAACCAGAGACCGTGGCCGGCACCCCAAATCACGAAATTCCATGATGCGCCGTGCCAGAGACCGCCGAGCAACATGGTGAGGAAAAGATTGCGGTATTGGTGGTGCCGATTCCCGCCGAGCGGGATGTAGAGATAGTCGCGCAACCACTCGGACAGAGTGATGTGCCAACGCCTCCAGAAATCGCGGATCGATTTGGCGATGTAGGGCAGGTTGAAGTTGAGCGGGAGATTGATCCCGTACATCAGCCCGAGTCCAATCGCGATGGTCGAATACCCCCAGAAATCGGACAGGATCTGGAAGGAAAACCCATAAAGCGTCAGCCACGCGTGCAGCGTCTTCAGATCACCGGGGTTTTCAAAACCGTGATCGACGAATTGCGAGAGCGTGTCGGCCACGCAGATCTTGATGGCCAGCCCGGCGATCATGAAATAGAGGCCGAGTTGAAAATTGTTCGCATTGAAGCGGCGGCGTTCTTTCAACTGCGGCATGAGATCTTTCGCCCGGACAATTGGCCCGGCTATGAGTTGGGCGTAGAAGCACTTGAAGACACCGAAGATCAGGAAATCCCGTTCGGCTTTCACCGTGCCCCGGCTGATATCGATCAGGTAGCCGATGATCTGGAAGGTGTAGAAAGAAATGCCGAGCGGCAATACCCACGAGAAATTCTGATCGACTGCCGCCGGATCAATCTGCAGCCCGGTCAGCCGCAGAACGGCCGCGACATTTTCTGCGAGGAATTCGGAGTATTTGAAAAAGCCGAGATTGCACAGGTTCGCCGTCACCGCGAAGCCGAGGATTTTTTTTGATCGCGAATGCTCGATCCACCGGGAGAAGCCGTAATTCGCCACCATCGAAATCAGCAGCAGGATTAAAAACGGCCAGTAATACCAAGCGTAAAAAACGACCGACGAAGCCAGCAAGAGAGCCTGCCGAATGCGCTGCAAAGGGGAAATCCAGTAGAGCAGAACGAACAGAAAGTGAAATAGGACGAAAGTAATCGTGTTAAAGAGCATCGTCCTCCTCTTCGTCGTCCGGTTCGGATTCGAATTCGTCCGCGAGATGCACCGCGAGCAGGCTGGAGAAGAAAATTCGCCCGTCGGCACTCAAATGGGTTGAGTCTCGCAGAAATTTTTCGTCAAATCCAATTCCGGCGTAGTCGTAAAAACTTGAGCCGTATTTCCGGGCGGTCCGCTCGTAAAACTGCGTCAGCTGCGGATGCGAATTTTTCTCCGTTTCCTTTTCGGCGACCGGCGGAGCAACCCAGATCACCTTCACATCGCTGTCGGCGAACACCTCCGAAACCTCGCTCAAGTGATCGAAAAGGTAATTCGTTTTTCGCGGGCGAGCGGGCTCGGGGCCGATCAGCTCCTGCCGAATCACGTTCGGCTGAAATTCGGCGAGCAATTCATCGGTCACATCAACCGGTTCCGGCGGAGTGAACAAAGCACGGGCAATCCCTTTCCGATTCCAGATATCCGGGTCAAACGTGTCTGCCGTGTAGAGCAGGCCGAGTTTCAAAAACGCCTTCGGCCGAAGCGCTTTCCGATATTTCAGTGTGTTCACATGTTCGACGAAAAATTGCTGAAAGTGTTCTTCGACGTCTTTCGGCGGTTCCTTTGATTCGAATTCCTCTTCGGTCGGCAAATCCAGTTCGCCATTCGATAACGCGGGTGAAGATGCCTCCAGGATCACGTGTGTCAGCCCTTCGTTTTCCGCGGCGATCTTGGCGAAATACTTGAGCCGCTCCAGATTCAGGCCAGTCGTCGAGCCGTTGATCGTTTTCAGACCGGTTTTCTCCGAAAAGGTGTCGCGATCAATTGC
The DNA here is from genome assembly GCA_013003335.1 of Verrucomicrobiales bacterium. Taxonomy (GTDB): domain Bacteria; phylum Verrucomicrobiota; class Verrucomicrobiia; order Verrucomicrobiales; family DEV007; genus JABDJT01. The sequence goes on from JABDJT010000486.1 coordinate 3,422, forward strand.
GTCGAGAAACCGCGAGCTGCCGATGAACAGCACCTCA
>JABDJT010000574.1 GCA_013003335.1 Verrucomicrobiales bacterium
GATAAGCCGCGGTCCAGCGTCTTGTTGAACAAGGTCTCTTCCGACTCGAGCACGGACAGAATGCGCTCCTCGCGCTTCTTCAAATCGGGGAACACTCCGCCGAGCTCTTCGATCAACGCGGGCGCGAGTTGTTTCAGGAAGGGATTCTCCGCGCTGAATCCCAGCACGCGTCCGAATCGCACAGCGCGTCGCAGGATATTGCGGATCACGTAATTTCGACCCCCGTTTCCGGGCTCGATTCCATCAGCGATCGCGATGCTCGTTGTGCGGATGTGATCACCGATCACGCGAAAGGCCACATCGATCTGCTCGTGCTCGCTGAGACCGGCCCGGGCGCCACCTTCGGGCACGGTGGAGGTGTATTTTTCACCGCAGAGGCCGGACAGTTTTTCGAAAATCGGCGAAAACACATCGGTGTCATAGTTCGAGGCGAGCTTTGAGAAATCCGTGCAGCCTTTCGTGCATTGAATGATCGAAGTGATGCGCTCGAAGCCCATCCCGGTATCGACATGCGTCGCGGGGAGCGGCCGGTAATTTCCTTCGCCGTCCGAGTTGAACTGGATGAAAACGAGATTCCAGATTTCGATGCAACGTGCATCATCCGCATTCACCAGCGAGCCTTTCGTGTCTCCGTCTTGCGTGAGGTCGATGTGAACCTCCGAGCACGGCCCGCAGGGCCCCGTGTCGCCCATCATCCAGAAATTGTCTTTCTTGTTTCCGTTGACGATGTGGATGTCCGGATCCAGCCCGGCCTTTTCAAAAATCACTTTCCAGTAGTCGTAGGCTTCCTGGTCGAAGTCGGCCGGATCACCTTCATCCGGTTTGTAAACCGTCGCGTAAAGCCGTTCCGGCGGAAGATTCCAGCGCTCCACCAGCAGTTCCCAGGCCCACTCGATCGATTCTTTTTTGAAATAATCACCGAACGACCAGTTGCCCAGCATTTCGAAAAATGTGTGGTGATATGTATCGTATCCGACGTCGTCGAGATCGTTGTGTTTGCCTCCGGCGCGGATGCATTTCTGAGTGTCAGCCGCACGCGGCGGATCGTAGGGAGCGTTTTCGGTTCCGAGGAAATACGGGACGAACTGGTTCATGCCCGCGTTGGTGAACATGAGGTTCGGCGAGGTGGGCATGACCGACGACGACGGCACGATGGTGTGCTGTTTTTCCTCGAAAAAATCGAGAAACGACTGCCGGATTTCGCTGGAGGTAGGGGTTTCCATTTTCGGATGAAAAGTGAGGCGGAAAGTAGTTCAGGAGAGGCGTGAGGCAAGACCGCTTTGAGACCGGGAGCGGCGAAAACGAATCAACAGGGTTGGATTGGCGAACGAAACCTGTTCGATTGTTTTTCCTATTCTTCGCCGCGGAAGAGCATCCGAAACAGCCGGTTCCGGTCGTTGTCGGAATTTTCGCGGAAATTCTCGAAGGAGACGTGCCGGTCGGGCCGGGATCGATCGATCCGGATGCCCCAGAGCGGCATGACGGAATTCGGAATCATCGCGTAGCGAAAATCACCCACGACATCGGGCTGATCCGGATAGCGGGCGAGATAGTCGGCGGAAAAATGGGCAAATCGCTCCAAATCGCGCGACAGGGTCGAGTCGGCGGGAAGGCCGGCTTTCAAATCGGCCAGATCCAGCGCCGGAACGCTGTCTCCCTCAAAAATTTGCGGCTTTGAAAACAATCCGACGCGAATCGCGTCGGCGTAAAAGCGGTCGTCGACCCGGTACACACTGCGCCAGAGGAACAGATTTCCGATGGAGGGCTTCACGTTTTCCATCGAGGCGGATTCGGAATGATTCCGTTCGGCAATCAGGGCAGTTTGAAGACTTTCCGCCCGTTGAAACTGCACGGCTCCAAATCCCAGGTAAGCGATCGCGAAGATCGCGGCGGCCCGGGGAAGGCGGACGCTCCGTTTCGCCCAGCCGATGACAAGCAGGACGAGGATCGTCACCGTAAAAATTGGATCGATGATCGAGATGACATGCCAGGCAACCCGGGTATCGGAAAACGGCCAGAAAAGCTGCGTACCGTAGCTCGTGCAGGCGTCGAGCAGGCCGCAGGTGGCGTATCCGGCGAGGGAAAACAGCGCCAGCGTCCGGAATTTCCGATTTCGCCGAAACACCAGCCACCAAAGCAGCGCGCAGATCAGTCCGCCGATCGGGATGAACGCGAGGGAGTGGGTGAAATGCCGGTGATACTCGATCACGAGAAGGGGATCGTCCTCCGAATGGATGAACACATCCGCATCCGCGAGCATGCCGGCGCCCCAGCCAGCCAGCAGGGCCAGCCGGACGGGCCGTTCTTTTTCAGGATTGGCAAGGCAGCCGGCGGCCACCGCCCCAATTGCTCCCTGGGAAATCGGATCCATGCGAGATTCGTTACGAACCGGGGGAGAATCGAGCCTGTTGGACTGGAGGCAAGTTCCCGGTTCCGCGATTTTCATGCCGAATGGCCAGTTTACCATGTAAAAATCACACCATTAAATGTGTAATTTAAACACAATCACTGATTCAGCGCTTGATTCCATGGGAAAAAGGCGGTCATTCCCCCGCTTTTTCTATCATGCCCGAAATCCGAAACATCGCCATCATTGCCCACGTCGATCACGGCAAAACGACGCTGGTCGACCAATTGCTGCGGCAGGGCGGCGCGTTCCGCGACAACCAGGCTGTCGATGAGCGGGCCATGGATTCGATGGACCAGGAACGGGAGCGGGGAATTACGATTAAGGCAAAAAACACTTCGGTCCGGTGGAAGGAAAATATCATCAACATCGTCGATACTCCCGGCCACGCCGATTTCGGCGGCGAAGTGGAACGGGTCATGCGGATGGTCGAAGGGGTGCTGCTCGTGGTCGATGCCTACGAAGGACCGCAGGCGCAGACGAGGTTCGTTTTGAAAAAAGCTCTGGCCGAAAATCTCGTGCCGATCGTGTTCGTGAATAAGATCGATCGCCCGAATGCCGATCCGATTGCGGTTCATGACAAGGTCCTCGAACTGTTTCTCGACCTGGAAGCGAACGAAGATCAGTTCAACGCGCCGTTTCTCTACGGCAGTGCGCGAGACGGCTATGCGCGGACGGATCCGAAGGGCGACGGAGACGATTTGATCCCGCTGTTTGAAACAATCCTCTCCGAAATTCCCAAGCCGGATGTCGATCCGGACGGCGAATTCAAAATGCTCGTTTCGAATATCGACTGGAGCGATTACGTCGGGCGGATTGCGATCGGGAAAATCCTCAGTGGCAGCGTGACGGTCGGCGACCCGGTGTGGCGGCTGCACGAAGATCAGAAACCGCAGCGGGCCAAGATCAGCAAAGTTTTTGAATAC
>JABDJT010000008.1 GCA_013003335.1 Verrucomicrobiales bacterium
AATTGCGACCAATGTTCCGGTCAACGAAATGGTCCAGGAACTTTTGAGCGCTCAGGGCGGAACGTTTTCGGTTCCTTCCACGAACTACTATCAGAACGAGCAGGATACGCTCAAAGTTGCCGAGAACGTCGCGCAGGTATTCCTTGGTAGTCGAATCCAGTGTGCTCAATGTCACAACCATCCGTTCGATCGCTGGACGATGGATGATTATTACAGCTGGGCGGCATTTTTTGCTCAAATCGGGCGAAAAGCCGGTGTCGATCCACGAGAGCAGATCATTTACAACCGCGGAAGCGGGGAAACGAGGCACAAAATCGATGGGCGCAACATGCCGCCGAAATTTCTCGGTGGAGAAGCCCCTGACACGGCCGGTAAAGATCGCCGGAAACTTCTGGGTGACTGGCTCGCTTCTCCCGAGAATCCGTATTTCGCGAAAAATATCGTGAACGTCGTATGGGCGCACTTTTTCGGGATCGGGATTATTGACCCGGTGGATGACGTTCGTGTTTCCAATCCGGCTTCAAACCCCGAATTGCTGGACGAACTGGCCAACAAGTTCCAGGGAGAATGGAAATATGACTTCAAACAGCTTGTTCGCGCAATCTGTAACTCCCGGACCTATCAGCGCACGACACAGGCCAATCCAACGAACGAGTCGGACCTGAACAACTTCGCGAAAGCTCGCGTGCGTCGCCAGCGGGCGGAAATCATGCTCGACACCATTACGCAGGTAACCGAAACGAAAAACAAGTTCCGCGGGTTGCCTCTGGGTGCGCGTGCGGTTCAAATTGCTGATGGTAATACCACGGATTATTTCCTGACGACCTTTGGCCGTGCCACCCGCGAAACCGTTTGTTCCTGCGAGGTGAAAATGGACCCGAGTTTGTCCCAGGCTCTTCACTTGCTGAACGGTCCAACCGTCTCAACGAAGATTGATCAAGGCAAACTGGTGGCCAACCGATTGGCCGAGAAGAAGACGCCTGAGCAAATTATCGAAGAAATCTATATTCGCTGTCTCACCCGCAAACCCACGGCGGAAGAAATGAAGCAGATGATGGAGCAGGTCAAAGCAGTTGGCGACGATGTCGCCCAGCAAACTCTGGTTCTGAACGATGTTTTCTGGGCGGTATTGAATTCGAAAGAATTCATGTTCAACCACTAAAAACTTCTAAAATACAGATTTTCAGGGCGCGATCCGGCAACGGATCGCGCTTTTTGATGGGTAAATGAACCTACAGGGTCTGTTCGCCAAACCAACCCTGTTGGATCGATTCGGACGGATTTATCAATTTTCTATTGGATAACTGGCAAAGTAAGTGCTTTTGCAGCAGGTGAACACGGGTCGATATTTCCCAAACCACAATTTTTATGGACACACAAACCACACAGCCGCTTGATTCATCCGTCTGCGACCTGCTGCCGGGCGAAAATCTCGATTGCTCGACCGCGGAACTGAAAAAGGCAATCTTGAGCCATATTGTCCGAACGAAGGCGCACGATCCGGAGACGGCGACAACGCACGACTACTGGACGGCGACCTGTCTCGCCGTTCGTGACCGGATTCTGGAGCGGGCAGCCGTGACCCGGAAGGAACACCGCAGGCTGAATGTCCGGCGGGTGTATTACTTGTCTCTCGAATACCTGATGGGCCGGCTGTTGGAAAATAACCTGGTGAACACCGGGTTGATGGTTGCAGCCAAGGAGGCGCTTGCGGAGTTGGGGCAGGATTATGACAAGATTGTAGAAGCCGGCCCGGATATGGGACTGGGAAACGGGGGTTTGGGCCGATTGGCGGCCTGTTTTCTCGATTCCATGGCGACCCTGGATTACCCCGCGGTCGGATACGGAATCAACTACGAATACGGATTGTTTCGCCAGGAATTTCGAGACGGAAAACAGATCGAACACCCGGATGAGTGGCGTCGGTTTGGGAATCCGTGGTCAATCTGCCGACCGGAATATGCTGTTGAGGTGCAACTTTACGGGCGTGTCGAAAGCCAGTTTGATGAACTCGGCCAGGGACGGATGGTGTGGGAAGACACCCAGTCGATTCAGGGTGTTCCGTGGGATATTCCCGTAGCCGGATATGGCGGGTCGACAGTGAATTTTCTCCGGCTTTGGGAAGCGAAGGCGTCGAAAGACTTTGATTTCGATGTTTTCAATGAGGGTGGCTATGTCGAGGCTGTCCGGGAGAAAGTGGAGAGTGAAACCGTTTCGAAAGTTTTATATCCGAATGACGCGACTGCGACAGGCAAGGAACTGCGTCTCGTGCAGCAATACTTCTTCGTGACCTGTTCCATGCGGGACATCATTCGCCGGCATCGGAAATCGAATGATACGTGGGACAGTTTCCCGGAAAAATCGGCGATTCAGTTGAATGACACCCACCCGGCGATCGCCGTTGCGGAGCTGATGCGGATCCTCGTCGATGAAGAAATGCTTTCATGGGGCCAGGCGTGGGAAATCACCCGGGCGACGTTTGCCTATACAAATCATACCCTTCTTCCCGAGGCGCTCGAGAAATGGAGTGTGCCTCTGTTTGAAAAAGTTTTGCCGCGTCACCTGCAGATCATTTTCGAAATCAACAAGCGATTCCTCGAGCAGGAAGTCGAAGCGCAGTGGCCGGGTGATGATGCGAAAAAACAGGCGCTTTCCTTAATCGAAGAAGGTGAGCCGAAACAGATTCGAATGGCGCATCTTGCGCTTATCGGCAGTCACGCCACCAACGGCGTTGCCGCACTCCACACCGAACTGTTGAAGAAGCACCTGTTTCACGACTTCAACATCTTGTATCCCGGGAAGATTCAGAACAAAACCAACGGCATCACTCCGCGACGCTGGCTACTCGCCTGCAACCCGGAACTGGCTGGTCTGATTGACCGGACGGTCGGTGATGACTGGCCCCGTCATTTGGACAAGCTACAGGAATTGGAAAACTCGATCGACGATTCCGACTGGCGGGACGAATTCATGGCGATCAAGCATCGAAACAAGGAACGGCTTGCTACCATGATTTCCGAACGTTGCGGGATCACGGTGGATCCATCTGCTTTGTTCGACGTGCAGATCAAGCGACTCCACGAGTACAAGCGCCAGCACTTGAATCTGCTGCACATTTTGACGCTCTACCGCCGCTTGATTCGAAATCCCGATCTGGATGTTCCGCCACGCGTCTTCGTGTTCGGGGCAAAAGCTGCGCCCGGTTACCAGATCGCGAAGGAAATTATCCACGCGATCAATGCAGTCGGAAACGTCATCAACAACGACAAACGGATTGGCGACAAGTTGAAGATTGCGTTCATTCCGAACTACGGTGTCAGCGTAGCCGAAACAATCATTCCGGCTGCTGATTTATCCGAGCAGATTTCCACTGCCGGAAAAGAGGCGTCCGGAACCGGGAATATGAAACTGGCGCTTAATGGAGCAGTGACAATTGGAACCCTCGATGGAGCCAATGTTGAAATCCTCGAAGAAGTCGGTGACGAAAACATCTTCATCTTCGGGCTGACCGTCGAAGAAGTGGAAGGATTGTGGAACAACGGTTACAGTTCGATGGATTACTACTGGGGAGACGAGGAACTCCGGGATGTAATCGACTGGCTTAGCTCCGATTTCTTCTCCGGAGATCGAAACGCATTTTCCAATCTTCGGCACAGCCTGCTGGAAGGCGGAGATCCATTTCTCGTGCTGGCCGATTACGCTTCATACATCGAAGCGCAGGATCGGGTCGGCAAGGCGTTTCTGGATCGCGAAAGCTGGGCGAAGTCAGCGATTTTGAATACTGCGCGGGTTGGGAAATTTTCCAGCGACCGGACCATTCGCGAATACGCCGAGGAAATCTGGAATTTGCCGGCAGTAAAAGTCTGATTCGGGTGCACAAAGAAAAGGATCGAAGACAAGTCCTGCGACGGCGGGTGGAGGGGATCTGCGCTGGCGGGGCCAACCGCCGGTTTGATCCCGGGCGTCTCTACCCGGTCTGACAACTCATCTTTCACATCACGGGCGTTGACCGGTAGCAATATTTCGCTACCAGGCGCTCCCCCGATTGGCTTGCAGGCCCAAAGGGGATGAAGATCGGCATTTCTCTCCCAAACGGGAATTCACCTTCCGAATTCGCACCGGATTCCTGCCGGAACCGCTCCTCCAACCCGGGTCTGTTTCCCAATTCGCAAATTGGAAACGGACTTGCGGACGAGAATACGGAACGCGTGCGGGAATCGGCTTGCAAAAACGGTGGCAAATTCCACCTGCGCCGGGCGAAAGCCTGAATCCGGTTTCGCAATTTTACGCGCCCCACTTCGCCGTGTAAACAGGGCGATTGGTTTGAGAACAAACAGCGATTTTGAATCCAATTCTTCATCTTCAATGCGCAGTTTCCCAACTGAAATTGATTTCCACTTCGTCAGAGTGCCTCCATCTGCAAAAAGAGGGCAGGTTGCGGAAATCTCCGGTCATCTTTCGAATTCCGGCCAGTCAAAAAACCAGTCGATCACTTTCTGTCGTCCTCGAAAACAGGTTTCGAAGACATCGGCATAGTCCGCGAAACAGTTCAAATAATCAACTGAAAGTTTGAACAGTTTTTCTTAAGGCCTTTGAGCTTGGATTTCTTGCGTTGGAACATCGCTTAACACACAATTAAGAGAGAACTGAGAACCGCGCTTTCACTATGCCTGACGACAAGTCCACCATTCTCGTGATCGGCACCGGTTCGATCGGTGAACGCCATCTGCGTTGTTTGCAGCGAATTGGCCGCCGGGAAGTTGCCTTCTGTGAACCGATGGAGGAACGGCGCGCCGATGTCGCCCTCCGATATGGAATTGATGCCTCCCTCGTTTTTCCGACTTTGGATGAAGCCCTTTCTTCCGCCGAATTCGATTGCGCCGTGGTCGCCGCTCCAGCCCCATTTCATATTCCCCTGGGAAGGCAACTTGCCGAAGCGGGGATTCACATCCTGATGGAGAAGCCCCTTAGTCTTTCGCTCGTCGGTGTTGCCGGTTTCCGTCGTCTCGCAGCGGACCGTGGAATTGTCGTTGCCGTCGGCTACGTGCACCACGCTCACCCTGCGATTCGGGGAGTGAAGGAAAAGCTCGACTCCGGCGAGTTCGGTCGACTTCTTGAAATGCGCTTCGATCTTGGTCAACCACTCGCGCACTTTCGTCCAGCCTATGCCGACGTCTATTTCGCCGATCACGAAATGGGAGGCGGAACGATCCAGGACATGATTACACATTTCTACTCCGTCGGTGATTCCCTCGCCGGTCCGGTCGATCGCCTCGTAACCCACGCGCGCCACTTGGCACTTCCGCGTGTCGAGGTTGAGGACACGGTCCATACCCTTGCCTCGCATGGTGGGATCATGGCCTCCTATGCGACGAACATGTTTCAACCGGCCAATGAGGTGTGCGTAACTCTGAACTGCGAGGCGGGAAGTCTCCGGGCCAGCTATCAAGATCGTCGGTTTTCGTGGATTTCCGAACCGGCTGGAGAATGGCAACACGAATCGTTTGCACTCGACGATTGGGACGAAGTCTACATTCGGCAGAACAACGCCTTTCTCGACGCGGTTGATGGAAAAGGTTCCCCCGTCGTCGGTCTCGAATCCGCGATCCGGACTCTGTCCGTCAATGTCGCGTCGCTCGAAAGCGCCCGTACTCAGTCGTGGCAAAACGTATCTTATGAATCCTGACGAACCCGCAGTTCAGCAACTTTTCGATCTTCAAGGTCGTTGCGCCCTTGTCACCGGAGCGAGCGGCTACCTTGGTGGTGCCTTTGCCCGCGCCCTGGCTGAAGCCGGCGCAACCGTAATCGTCGGCAGCCGCGATGCCGGGCGAGCTGCATCCACAGCATCCGAACTTCCCTCGGCTTTTGGTCAGATTCATTGCGGCGTCGCACTCGATTATCTTGACGAGAACTCCATTGAGGCGGGTGTTACCCAGGCTGTCGACTCGGTTGGCCAAATCGATATCCTCGTCAACAACGGACACGCCGCCGATGCCCACGATCTCACCAACGTGAAGGGCGAGGATTTTAACCGTCAGCTCGCCAATGCGACTG
>JABDJT010000010.1 GCA_013003335.1 Verrucomicrobiales bacterium
GAGTGGTCCGCAGGTTTCTCGGGAGAACGACCGGCACTGGTGCTTTGCGAATTTTGCGGGAAGAACAAGCATGATTGGGCGAGTTCACAGTTCCGGAATTCGGTAACGGGACGGGCCTTCTGTGATATCCTTTTATACTATGAAGGTAATCCTGCTGCATCGGTTCCCGGGTTTGATAGCGACCGCGTTGGCCGGAATCTGTTGGTTGAATCTGCCGGGGAAAATGACGGCGCAGGACTTGACGCCCGATCAGATGGCAACCTTGCACCAGCGACTGGAATCTCTGAAAAAATCGCTCAACGAGCATCTCTCGACTCGCAATACGAGCGCCGGTGATATTTTTATGGCGGCATCCAGCGATCCCAAGAAAGCCATCGAGTTGTATGTGAATTGCTACAAGATTGTGAAGTTCGACCGCGAGAACCGGCCGGATTCCGATTTTCGGGCCTGGCGGGACAGCCAGAAAAACCGTTTCGATGATGACCGGTTCCAGGAATCGCTGATGATTCTTCTTCGATACATGGCCTTCAGTTGCAAAGCGGCGGAGTTGGAGGAGTTCGACCAGGTTTTTCAGCCGCTGATGGAGTATGTCGACGGACTCAGCCGGATGGAGGAAATGCCGGATGGAATTCTGATGCAGTCGGCTGCCCGGACGATTTTTGCGCAGGCCTATCACCTCGAAAAATTGATCGGTGACAATGACAACTGGGAGCCGGTTGCCTACAACATCGAGGGAATTTATGACCGCTCTATTCTGCCTTATCTGCGTCGAAAAAAGCCGGAGGCACTGGAAAACGCGTGGGATCGTCGCATTGAGCAGCAGACTCGCCTGGTCGCATTTCTTGCGGAGCAGGACAAGAAGCAGATGAAGGGTGCGGATCGTGATGACGAACGGCGGATTCGGGACCGCCAGGAAAGTCGCGGCGGAATTCTCGGCGCGCACGATCAGGAGACATTTGCGTTGATCACTTTGCCGACCCTGCACTGGTCCAAGTTGAAGGATCTTTATGTAAACGTGAATCAGCAGGCCAACGCTATCGCTATGCTGAAATTCCTGGAGGAGAATCTGAAACACCCGAAAGCCGAAGAATGGTTCGGGGAATTCGAGGAAATGATCGGGGGAACGGAAGGTAGCCTGGAACGGCAGTATGAAAATACCAGTCCTGCTCCCGGATCGACTCCCGATGTTTCAGAGAATTCAGCGCCTGCACCTGTGCCCGCCGGCGCTTCGAAGTCCACCAAGGGTAAGTCGAAAGAGCAACTCGGGCTGGTTCCGGCACCCTGAGCGGGCATCAATCGCAGGCCGAACGCCTTTGATCCGGGAGTGAGGCCGCTGTATCGTGAATCGCGGGTGAATTTTCCCCGCTGTCCCGGAGGCGGGCAGGGGAGTGAGCCGTCCTTGTCCGGGGTTGATCCGAACCGGAACGGGAAAGCTTCTCCGTTCCGAAGATCTCGGCAATCAGGTCAATCATCCGCTTTCGATGGCGCGGATTGGCCGGATCGTAGAATCCGATCGCGGCTTCGATTAGCTGATTGAATTGAGGATTCCAGCTGAGCGGTTCGCGATCTTCGTTTCCGGTCGTCAGCGCCCATTCGAAGCGGTCGGATTCCATCAGCCACACCGCGAGAGCGGGAAATGCCTTTCGATCCACCCGGTCAAACAGGTGCCGCCAGGGAGAGTGCGAGGATTCCGTGAAGGCTTCGGTGGGGCGTTCGACCCGCAGCTTGGCCTCCCAGGCAGGCCAGTTCGAAACGGGTGCCCGGGTCAGAAATTTCCGGATTTGATCCGGCGTTTCTTTTCGAAAATGCAGCTCGATTTGCCAGGGATGAAAATCTGAGAACTCAAAATCGCTGCATTCAAAATGGGTCAATGCCCGGTCGATCTGCCAAAGCACATCAATTGCGTCGATTGGCTCCAGTCGTCCCTTGTTGGCGAGTAGAACCGGCAGCGGAAATCCCGAAAGTCGCTCGCTCACCACGATGGAGAAATCCGTTTCGCAATACAACGATCTCGTCCGGACGGCACAGGGATGTTTTTTCAGATAGGGATCGCGCATTTTCTCGTTCAGCGTCTGCATGCCGTTGTGCTCCAGCAACCGTTCCGGCGGCAGAATGTGCAGCGTGACACGCGATTCCCTTCGCTTGGCGCTGTCCAGGTCGGCTTTCTCTTCCCCATCTTTCGCGGGAAGCCGGGCGGGAATTTGGAATGGCGATAAGCCGGGCGAATCGTCCTGACCTTCGAGTTCGAACTTTTCTTCGACCATCTCCTTGAATTCCTCCCCTCCGCGGAGCAGGCGCTGCAGCGGCCCGATCGGGCATTCCGAGTCCTTCGAGATCGATCGAAATTCCGGTGTCAGGTGATTTCCGGCAGCGTCCGACAGGCCGGAAGCTGCCATCACCTGAGCTTTGATCCCTTTTAAGGTTCTCACTGCCGCTGAACCGGATAGATTTTCAATTCGCTTTAAAAGCCGACCGAAAGGTGAGCCGCAGGGAAAAGTTGAATCCGAATCCTCCAATTTCGTGGGCATTGAGCGCCCGTTCAAAATCCGATGGTGGATCGATCCAATAGCGCGAATCCACTGGGCCGCCAGTTCCAGATCGCCCCCTGGTTCTTCGTCCCGCTCGAAACCGAAATCCGTGAGCCTCAGCCGCAGGTACTGGCCCTGTTCCAGTGAAACGGCGAAATCATCCAGCGTCACCGAAGACAGCAGGCGCGGATGATCCACCAGGGCGGAAATTACGTCGGCCAGTTGCAGAACCAGGCTCGTGGAAATCTGCTTGTTCAGCGACCGGCAACGTTCGAGATATTCCGGCAGGCGCTCTCCCTCCACAAACTCCGCCACATAGTAGGGACCCGGTTCCTGCCCATCCGTTTCCGCGTTTTCGTAGTCCTTCGCAGTCAACATCCCGGTTTCAAGAATCGTGGCAATATTCGGATGCTTCACCCGCGCCGCCGTTTCAATTCGCTGCGGCAGGCTGAACTTCACCAGAGTTTTCTGGATTCGGCCGGGGTGGCTGAACACAACCTCCACGAAACGCCGCGCATCCGGATCGTACCCGAGAAAACCTGAAAGCAACGACTTGTCACAGTCGACTGTCAGCCGTTGGGGCGAACCGTCACTGCAACGACACAACACAAAGCGGCTGGAATCGGGCAATTTCATGGATGTGCCAGTGGTCAGGGCACAGTATTTTCAAAAACCTATGAAAAATATAAATCATTCTTAAAATTCTGCACCCTGAAATGGGGAAAATCGAACCAACAGGGTTGATCAGCGAACCAACCCAATTGGATCGAAAACTCGTGAATCACATTTTTTTCGCATAGGCGGGCGAAGTAAGACGTCAATCAGGCAGAAAGTAAAACCTCAAACCAAACCACTGATTACCCATGAAAAAATTGATTCTCACAGCAGCCATCGTCGTCGCCGGATTTTTCACCTTCGCCCCCACTGCGGAAGCTGGCGGCCTCCGGATCGGAGTTCACATTGGCGGCCACGGTCACGGAGGCCACGGCCACTGCAGCCCACGTCTGATTCGCACCTACGAAATCTGCCGCCGCTGCGAAACCCGTTACCGATACGATCGTTGCGGACGCAAGATTCGCTTTCACGTGACGGTGGTGACCTACAAGAGCGTTTATTCCAATGGCTATTCGCGGACTTTCACCCGGACGTTCTACTCCTGAGAAATCCCGAAGCGCAAACCCAACAAAAAGAAACAAAAACGAAAGCGCGGCCCGTATGGGTCGCCCTTTCGTTTTTCGGGTTACGGCTCCGAATCCTGCCGGTCGGAAAACTCGCGGGCGCAGTGAATCAGTTCCGCCGGATCATCGATGCAAAACTCGGGCCCTTCCGTCATCATTGCATCGCGGCCGTTTGCACCCCAGCAAACCGCGATTCCGCAGACCCCGACCTTGCGCGAAGCCTCCATGTCGCGGGTTTCATCGCCGACGTAAATGGCATTCTCCGAATCGAATTTTTCTTTCCGGAGCACATTGCGAATGCGTTGCGGTTTTCCGAACAACGAAACCCCCGCTTCGATAAACCCGAAACAGTGCAGCAGTCCGAAGCGATCGAGAAAACTGCGGATGTTATCGGTTGAATTCGAACTCAGAATCCCCAGCGGATATCCCGCCTCAAAGAGTTCCATGATGGCTTCTTCTGTTCCGAGAATCAGTTCCACTTCATCCATTCGCTGATGTAATAACCGTTTGATGTGGGCTCCGACTTTGATCGCCATCAGGCGGGAAATCCCGAGCCGGTCCAGCAAAGCCCGGGTGTGCAGTCGGCGAAGTTCCCGCGCTTCGTGAATCGTGATCGGATGCAATTCGTAGTCCGGAGCGATTTCGTTGAAAATCTCGATGCCCGTTTCCAGCGTGTTCGCAAGAGTGCCGTCGAAATCGAACATCAACAGCGGTTTTTCAGGATCGCGATTTTCAAAAACCATCGGGCAGGGGCAAATGAGCTAAACGTTCTCTGCAAAAAAACAACCCGGAAACGAATTCTACCGGCCGGTAATGCTCAAATCTGCCCGAAACTGCGGTAGTGCTCCGGCACGAAATCGAGATCGCTGGCTTCGCGAACCGCAAGGCCGATTTGAAAGTCCATGACATCCTGCGGGATTGGATTTTGATACTCGTCGAGGCAATCGCGCAATGCTTCGAGCGGCTCGACGCCTTTCGTTTTCACGAGGCGGTACACTTTGATCGCGAGAGATTCCGCCGCCCCGGGCGTGACGAGGGTGGGGATGAGATCGATTAATTCGGCCGGCGTTTCTTTCGGCAGTTTCAGATCGTGTTTTTTGCAGAGTGCCCGGATCAAAAGGTAGGCCTCGGTTTTTTCGTGGGCGGGAAAAAGCGGGATTTTCACGTCAACCCGACCGGGGCGTTTCAAATCCACCTCGATCAAGTCCGGGCGGCTGGAAGCAAGAATCCACAGGATGCGCCCGCGGTTGTCCGTGTCGGACATTTCCTTCGCCATCATCGAATACACCCGCCCCGAAACTCCTGAATCACCCGACCCGGCGTTCCGCGAACCGAGCGCCTGGTCGGCCTCATCAATGAAAACGATGCAGCGACCAAGAGCATGCAGCATGTTGAAAATCTTCTCGAGGTTCCCCTCGGTCGATCCGACCCAGCGGTCGCGGAAATTTTTCATTTTTACTACCGGCACCCCGGCTTCACCCGCGAGGCATTCGACGATGTAAGTCTTGCCTGTGCCGACCGGACCGCACAGCAAATAGCCCATCGGCATCGCCTCAAGATCGTTCTGCTGCCACAGCGCGATATCCTGCCGGACCCATGTCTTGATTGCGTCGTGCCCGTAAACGTCATCGAGCGTGCGGGTCGGTTCGAGAAACTCGATCAGGCCCTGCGAATCCTGTTCCACGAGCTGTTTTTTCAAATCGGCGAGATCATCCTCGACGAGCGGTTCATTCAAAAACTCCCGCGCTTTCAGCAAGCCTTCGATTGATCCAAGGCTCGCGCCGGCCAGTCGTTCCGCAGGCAGGCCGGGATCGGATTTGAAGTTGGTGAGCGATTTCGGAAACTCGTCGGCAAAAAAATTGAAGGCCTCTTTTAATTCGTCCGCACCGGGCATTTCGATTTCCAATTCCGCGGCCCGTTGATTTCGCGCCAGCAAGGGATGCAAGTCGTTCAGATTCTCCGCGATTAAAAAGATGGCCAGATTTTGATCCAGGAAATGCGTTTCCCGCGACCACGACCGCACTACAGCCGCCATTGAACTGAGCTGGTAATCGCGGTTTTGGTTCGACATGGGAAAAATCATGTCCGCCCCGAAAATCAGCGCGGCGACGTGATAATTCTTTCCCGCGATGGAAGGCGCTTCATCTGCCTCGCGGTCACCGGGCTGGATCTGGCGGAGATTGGCACAGTATCGAATGAAATAATCGAGGTAGCCGATGCACTGAACCGGATCGTTTTTCGGCAGTTCGCGCGGGTTCAACTTGTGAAACAAATCGCTGCCCGACTCGATCCGCAGCCCCCCTCCGAGGTCGTAGGACAAGACGATATCGAATTTTGCGAGCTGATGCCCAACGAGATAATCCTTCAGGTTTCCAATCCGGGCCGAAGCGGTTTTGCCCGTCATATCCTCCTCATCCGCTGGCAGCAAAAGCCGGTCGTTTACGTTCCCGTGCAGAACGAACTGGTTGGCGGCACCGGACAGGTATTGCGTGCGGATCGAGTCGGACCAATGAGACATGAGCGGAGGTTATCGCAGGGGGTGGGGTGAATCAAACCTTCACTCTACGATCCACATTTCCCCGTCAACGACACCCGATTTTTCGCCAGCCTCGGCGGACTCGGGGCGCGTCACGAACCCGTTCGCGCCCTCCATCGTTTCCACCTGGAAAATGAAGAAGACGTTGTTGGGCTCATTGATGTCCCGCCAAAGGTTTTCGAGCGTGAGGCCGTGTTCTTTTGCCGGAACTAATTGCTCATCGAAGATTTCTTTCCACGTATCGAAATCCTTCACCCGGTTGCGCACAATCATCCGTTTCATCTTTCAAAAATACTCGATGAGCAGGGCCGTTGGCGATTCCTTTTAGGACCTGATTTCCAAACCGCGCTTCCGATCGAATGAGTCGAAATTGTACTGAAATTGGCCGGAGCCTGTCCATAATGAGACATGCTCCCCACACCCCGACCGGAGTTTTTCGTTCCCCTTTTCCCACTCCTAGTCGTTTTTGGACTTTCCGGTTGTGTTTCCATGTCCGGAACGGGTCCGGAGAATCCCGATTTTGCCCTGACGCATCAATCTGCCAAAGCGGAATTGACCCGCATGCATCGACAGTTTGTTTCATTTCCTCGTCCGATCCTGGTGTTGGGCGGTTACCTGGATCCTGGAATGGGGCCCTGCGTGATTCGCAGAGAATTGGAAAAGATGGATCCGGAAGCCGTTGTCATCGAGGTTCCGTTTGCGGGTTGTGGCGATTTCCAAGATTGCGTGGCGAGATTGTCTGAAAAGGTTGCTGCTCGTTTTCCCGATCCGGCAACCGTGGAAGTTGATGTCATCGGTTTTTCGATGGGCGGCCTCGTGGCTCAATTGGCTGCCCGCCGAGAATATGAAACCGTTCCTCTCCGAATTCGGCGACTTTACGCGATTGCGACACCTTTTCGCGGAGCGGAAGCCGCTTCCCGAATCCCCGGTGTGTTCCGTCTCCAGCGGGAAATGAGATCCGATTCGCCAATTATCGCCGCTCTCTGCGATTTCGAACCGGATTTTGAAATCATTTCCTATGTGCGTCTCGGCGACCGGACAATTGGGTTTGAAAATGCCGCCCCTGACGGGAAAACGCCGCGATGGTTGCCCACCCGTGCATTTCAGCCGAACCACCATTACGCATTTTTCGACAAGCGAATCGTGGCAGAGCTGGCTTCGCAGCTGCGCGGGGAAGGGGGGTATTCGGCCGAATCAAGGCCGCCTGTCACGAGATCGAGCCACCACGAATGAACAGGGTTGGTTTGACGAACAAACCCTGTTCATTCGATTTGACGAGGTTCACTTCACTTCGAACGAAACGCCGGAAACCTTGCCGTTGAATTTTCCGCCGGGCGCGTCCGTGTCGACCGGGTTGGCATCGTCGTGGCCGACGCAAAAATTTTCCTGCGGGTGTCTGTTGATAAGAACGCCGGAGTTTTTGGCTTTCACGGGGGCCCCGTCATTCACGGAGATTGAGATGGATCCATCCTTCTCCAGTCGTGCGGTCACGGTCGACTTGCCTGCAGGGACGGGTGATTTTGCCCGGGCGATGTCGGCATTGCCTGTGCGAACCGCAAAAATCATATGGCCATCTTTCGCGTAGATAGAATAGCCGGCAGCCGAACCGCCGTGCGCCACAATCACTCCTTTCGGGGCATTTGCCTCGATCGTGGCCTTCACGGTGAAAGGTTTTCCGGCAAACTCTTTTACCCCGCTGGTGTGATAGGTCGAGCCGACTTTCAATCCTTTCCAGTCGATCGGTTTCCCGGTGCCCGCCGGCGACTTTCCTCCGCCCTTTTTCCGGGAACGAGGCACCGTGGGATAAAGCGTCACCGGTTTTTCCACTGTCCCGGGCGGACGCTTGTTTGCGGCGATGTCCGCGATCATTTCGTCAGCCAGCGACTGCAATTTTGTGACTATGTCAGGGTGTTTTTCTGCGACATTCGTCAGTTCCCCGATTTCTTCTTCGAGATTGTAGAGCCGCCCTCCCGTTTTCAAATCTTCCGGTTTATCTTTCAGGCCCATTCCGAGTCCCTGGCCTGTGATGGCGAGTTTCCAGGGACCGAAACGAACCGCTTGCAGGTTGTTCCCGGAAAAATAATACCAGGCTTCGCGGTCCGACTCTGCTGCTTCACCGAGGAGAATTTTCGAGATGTCCACGCCGTCGATGTGGACGTCGCCACGAATGGCTCCGCCTGCGAGGGACACAAAAGTAGGGAGCACATCCGTCGTTCCGGCAATCGCGTCGGAACTGCTTCCGGCTTCGATTTTACCCGGCCACCAAGCGATGGTCGGTTCCCGGACACCGCCCTCCAGTGTGCAACCTTTTGCACCGCGCAGCGATCCCGAAACCCCACCATCTTTGCCTTTCGAAGCCCAGGGGCCGTTGTCGCTCGTGAAAAGAACCAGAGTGTTTTTGTCAATTTTCAGTCGCTCCACCGTTTCGAGAATCTGGCCGACGCTCCAGTCCACTTCCTGCACCCAGTCGCCGTAGCGGCCGTTCTTCGATTTGCCGGCAAAATCCGGGTGTGGAAAAATGGGAACGTGCATGGCGGTGTGTGGAAGGTAGAGGAAAAATGGATTATCACCGCCGGCGTTAGCCTCAATGAACTTTACAGCCTCGGTCGTATAGTCGCGTGTGATCTGGCGCTGCTCCTCATCTTCGATCAGTTTGGCGACTTTCTCGTCCCGCATCACCGGGTGGACGCGCTTACCGGTCTCCGCGGAGACTCGCTGCATGTCATTGGAATACGGAATGCCGAAGTAGCTGTCGAATCCCTGCCGGGTGGGGAGAAATTCGATTTGATCGCCGAGGTGCCATTTGCCCACGCAGGCCGTGGCGTAGCCGAGGTCATTCAGGTAATCCGCGACGGTGTTTTCTTTTGGGTTCAGCCCGTTTTTCCCGGCCGGAAAAAACACGCCCGGAACCGATACCCGCGGTGCGTAGGAGCCAGTCAGCAATTGCGCGCGCGAGGCGGAGCAAACCGGCGCCGCATAGAAACTGGTCAGCTTCATTCCCTCGCTGGCCATGCGATCCAGGTTCGGGGTCTGGTTCAGAGTCGAGCCGAAGGGGCCGATATCGCCATATCCCATGTCGTCGATAAAAATCAGGACGAAATTGGGCTTCTCTGCGGCGGACAGAAACGGGACGGCCGCCAATGCGGCCACGGCCAGAAGTGGGAGTGGGCTTCGGAATTTCATGAGGAAAGTTCTCCAATCAATTGAGCCATGAGGGGCGCGCAGAGAAATTGCCCGGCAAAAAGAATCACAGCGATGATGCAAGTGAGAGCGGAGTAAATGTACAGAAGCACGGCCGCCAGTTTGCCTTTTGAGAATATCGTGAAGATGATCAGGACCAGGGCGATCAGGGCGAGAAAAATCCAATAGGACTGGAAAAACCGGTTCGTTTCGATCACGAATCGAACCGCAACCGGCAGCGCTGAGCCACCCAGCATTTCAGAAAACGTCCGCTCCGCCCGGGAAATCGGACCGGTGGCGAAAAAGGTTCCGATGAAGACGCCGATGGAGACCAGGATCGCCGTCAGCTGTCGCTTCAACGGGAGCTTTTTCGGTGAATCCATTGGGGAACGCTGTCACGATTTTCCGCAGATTCCAATATCCAAAAAACGAACGAACAGGGTATTTTCATCGAACGGACCCTGTTGGATCGGAATTCGATCAAAGCTCTATACCTGCCGCGCAGAGT
>JABDJT010000033.1 GCA_013003335.1 Verrucomicrobiales bacterium
GGGTGCGAGCGAAACCGCTCCGGAAAACACGATGGCCGCCATTTCAGCTGCCGTCGAGGCGAAGGCGGATTGGATCGAATTTGATGTCCGCGCCATTGCTGGCGGCGGCCTGTTCTTGTTCCACGACGAAAATTTGAAACGGTTTGGCGGCGGCGAGAAAAAAATCGACTCCCTGGCGGATTCCGAGATCGGTGACCTTGATGTCGGAACCTGGTTCGATCCGAAATTTTCAGCCGAACGTCCGCCCGCTTTGCGAGCCGCAATTTCTGCCTGCCTCGACGGTAAAACCGTCCCGCTCATCGAACGAAAAACCGGTTCGGCTGAAAGTTACATCTCCCTGATCCGTGAACTCGACGCCGTCGAAAAGGTCGTGCTGCAGGCCTTCGACTGGGATTTTCTTGAACGCGCGCGGCAGTTGGAACCAGATCTGAAACTGGGCGCGTTGAAAAGCGAACCTCCAACGGATGCGGACTGGACTCAGTTGAAAAAGTTGAAGCCGGAATGGGTGGGCTGGAACCAGAAGCACCTCACGGAAGACTTAATTCGCCAATTTCAGGCCGCCGGATACTCGGTCGCGGTCTGGACGGTGAACGACCTCGCCCGCATCCGGAAATTCACCGAATGGGGCGTGGACGGATTGATCACTGATCGACCGGCAGAAGCACGGGAGGCGATGATGCAGTTGTTCGAATCCGGGGATTAGTCAGCTGCTGCTGCTGCCGCATTACCCGATTTCGGCTTATACACCAAAGCGACGACCACTCCGGCGAGGATCGCGCTGAGTATCCCGCCGATTGCCCACGGGACCGCAAACTGGTCCGGAATCGGAACGTAAACGAAATTGATCAAGATTCCGCCGGTTCCGATGAGGCCCACGAAGAAACCGTAAATGGCACCACACTTCGCGCCGTGAGAACCGAATCCCATGGCCCAGACCGTGCAAAACCCAATCGAGATTAGAAAGTAACAGACAATTTGCAGCCAGAAACGGGACATCATTTCATCTTCCGAACGAAATGCGTCTTTTGCTTCCTCGTAAGTGGATCCGAGAATGACACCGTGATAAAGGAAGTCGAACATCCAGGAAAAAACTGCTACAACAACTATGGCGATAATAAGACGGGCAAGATTCATAACTTTGTGATTGTAATGAACTCACGTTTTTTGAACAGCATGATTTTCCTGGCCGGGGCCACCGGCACCGCGTCGGCGCAAATCCCTGCAACCGATTTGCCGACAGCAGCGAACGAAGCCAAACCCGGCACCGAAATTATTGTCGCAAACGGATCCTACCCGAACCACAATTTGGCGATCACGGCGGAAGGGACGAAGGACGCACCCGTTGTCATTCGAGCTCAAACTCCGGGCGGTGTGATTTTTTCCGGCCAGTCCGCCCTGAAACTGCGCGGCCGGTTTGTGGTTCTGTCAGGTTTTCACTTCAAGGATGGTTTTTCCCCCGAGAAGTATGTAGTTGAACTGGACGGGGAAAACTGTCGACTCACGCAAACCGTGATTGAAGGCTACAATCCTTCCGATCCGGAAAAGGAAGACAAGTGGATCTCGTTGAAAGGACAAAATCTGCAGGTCGATTCCTGCACGTTTTTGAACAAGACCTCTCCCGGCGTCACCCTCGCAGTGTGGTGTCGCGACGGCGGTAGAGATCAGCATTTAATCGCCGCCAACCTCTTTCTAAACCGTCCGAAAGGTCACAAACCGAATGGATTCGAGACGATCCGGATTGGCGACAGCAAGACTTTGAGGAACCATTCCATGACGGTGGTGCAGGGGAACCTGTTCGAAGCCTGCGACGGCGAGATGGAAATCATTTCGGTCAAATGCGGGCGCAACACGATTCGCGGGAACACCTTCATGCAGTGCGCCGGAACCCTGACATTGCGACACGGAAATGCTTCGCTGGTGGAAGGAAATTTGTTTGCGGGAAAACGAAAAAAAGAAACCGGCGGCATTCGCGTGTACGGGAAAGATCATGTTGTACGCGGGAACGCGATCATCGGAACCATGAACCGCGGCGAAGGCGCGATCGCATTGCAGGCCGGAAACCCGAATCCGGAACCCCACGAGTATCATCGGGCCGAATCAATCCGGTTGGAGAAAAATCTGATCGTCGCGAATGAGGGCCCGGCCGTTAAACTCGATGCTGGTCTCGGCAAAGACGGACGCACGCTACCGCCTACCGGCATCATCGCCCACGGCAATGGACTTTCGAGCACTGACCTCGAAAATCTGATTGAAGGCCTGCAAAGTCTGGAACCGGATACGATTCGCTGGGAACCGACCAACACCATTTTTCACAACAATCAGGTTCCCCGCGAGGTCACAAAAACGATTCCACCGCCCCTGAAACGGACCGACGTCGGAGCCAAATGGTTTCGTCCACTACTCTGATTTTCACGAAGGCACCCTGTGGATTCGTTTTGACGTTTCGATCAAACCCTGTTGGTTTGTCGAACCACCCCTGTTTGTTCGATGACCCGATTTTTACTTGCCGCCACCTGTCTAACACTTTTTTCCTCCGTGCTTTTTGCACAGCACGATATCCAGCGAAACGCGGTGCAACGCATTGCGAAAGGGCAATATGATGAAGCGGCAAAAACTCTGGAAGGTGGCAGGAAACCAAATGCCGGCGAAGCAGAAACGCTTTTCGTCGAAATGCTGAGCCTGCTTCACCAGGACAAAACGGAAGCTGCAATGGACAAGGCCTGGAAGTCAGTGGAAGCAGGATTACCGTTCAGCCGGTTGCTCGCGGGGCCGCCGGAACAACTGGCCAAACTCCACGAC
>JABDJT010000094.1 GCA_013003335.1 Verrucomicrobiales bacterium
GATTCCAGCATTTTTACGGGACGCGTGGTTACATCGACAGCTATTTCACGATCGTCCCCCGCACCGAAATTTACCTCGGCGAAAAACTCGTTCTGCCTGTTGGGGAGGATCCTGTGAATCACCTGAAACCGGATGAGGAATGGTACACGACCGATGTTTTCACCGACTACGCGATCCATTTCATCGACGAGGTTCGCACAAAAGACGACGCCCCATTTTTTGCCTACATCGCCCACAATGCCCCGCATTTTCCGCTCCACGCGAAGGAGGAAGACATCGCGAAATACCGCAGCAAATACAAAACCGGCTGGGAAAAATTCCGCGCGAAGCGTTACAAAAAATTGCTTGAGCTTGGCATTGTCGATGAAAACTGGAACCTCTCGCCGCTCGATGTCCCGGCTTGGGAAACCCTGACCGACGCGCAAAAAGACGACATGGATTTCAAGATGGCGCTCTTCGCCGCGATCATCGACCGGCTTGATCAAAACGTCGGCCGCATCGTGTCCCATCTCGAGAAAATCGGCGAACTCGACAACACGCTGCTCGTTTTTCTGTCCGACAACGGCGGCACGAAAGAGACCAGTTTGTTCGGGATCAAAGGTGATCAGAACACGGTCGAAAATTACGACGAGTGGGCGCGACAAGGCGGCTGGTCGAGCAGCTACGGGCAGGGCTGGGCCAATCTGAGCAATGTTCCGTTCCGGAAATACAAACGCGAGAATCATGAGGGCGGAACCAGCGCGCCGTTCATCGTACACTGGCCGGACGGGATTGAGGCGAAGGGCGAATTACGCACGCAGGTCGCTCACCTTATCGATTTGATGCCGACGTTTGTGGAGGTGTCAGGGGCGGAATACCCGGAAGAATTCGACGGCCACGAAATTCAGCCGATGGAGGGAATGAGCCTCGTGAAATCATTCGGCGGGGCAGAAACTGTTTCCCGTCGCCTGTTTTGGGAGCACGAAGGAAATCGCGCGATTCGTGATGGCGACTGGAAACTGGTCGGCTCAAGCGGGGGGCCGTGGGAATTGTACAACGTTTCCAAAGACCGGACGGAACTGAACAATCTCGCCAAATCCGATCCGGGAAAACTCGCGGATTTGAAGGCGAAATGGGATGCCTGGTCGGAGAAAGTGGGCGTCCTGCCTCCTGAGAAAATGAAGGCGGCGAGGGCCGAGTTTCGGAAGAGAAATAAACCGAAGAAAAAGAAAAATTCGAATGAATAGAGTTCGTTTGGCAAACAAACCTTGTTGGTTCGTGGCGGCGCTTTTTCTTGTGTCGGGTTCCGCTCCGGCGGAAGAGCAATGGAGGTCGGTGGTGGAATCTTACTGCCTCGATTGCCACGATGCCGATTCGGAGAAAGGCGGGCTGAATTTTGTGCGTTTGCTGGATCAGGGAACGAAGACTGACACCGACTCATGGGAGCGGGCGTTGCGGCAGATTCAGGCCCGGCAAATGCCACCGATTGGCAAATCACGGCC
The DNA here is from genome assembly GCA_013003335.1 of Verrucomicrobiales bacterium. GTDB lineage: Bacteria > Verrucomicrobiota > Verrucomicrobiia > Verrucomicrobiales > DEV007 > JABDJT01. The sequence continues at coordinate 1,482 of JABDJT010000094.1, forward strand.
CACGGAATCGGAGTATGAGGCGGCACAAAAATCGCTGGTTGAATCGTTGGACGAAATTGCGGAATTATCGCCGATTCCCGGACGGACGGATGCATTGCGGCGGCTGACCCGAAGGGAATATCAAAATGCGATTCGCGATTTGCTGGCGATCGAGATCGACGCGGCGGAGCTTCTGCCGGCGGACCAATCGAGCCACGGATTTGACAACGTTACGGTCGGTGATCTATCGCCCGCACTTTTGGAGCGCTACATTTATGCCGCGCAAAAGATCAGTCGACTGGCGGTCGGGGCGAAACTGAATCAGCCGGAGGGGCGGACAATTCGGCTGCGACCGGATTTGACGCAGGGAAAACACGTCGAGGGTTTGCCGCCGGGAACGCGGGGCGGAGTTTTGCTGAATCACAATTTTCCCCGAAGCGGGACGTACGAAATCCGGATTCATCTCGCCCGGGATCGGAATGAACATGTCGAAGGCATGCGTGGGGTGCATAAACTCGCCGTCCTTCTCGACAAGAATCCGATCGCGGATTTTGAAGTTCGTCCGCCGAAAAACCGGGACGATCATACGAAAGTCGACGCCCATCTCGCCGCAAAAATCGAGGTGGATGCCGGGCCGCGTGCGCTCGGCGTGACTTTCGTGAATAAGGGAAACCCGCTGCTGGAGGAAATCCGGCAGCCGTATGAGGCGCACTTCAACATGCATCGCCACCCGAGACTTTCACCGGCGATTTTCCAAGTAACGATTATCGGCCCGTTCGATCAATCAGGCAAATTGGAAACGCCGAGTCGGGAGCGAATTTTTATTGGCGGGAAACCGGAGCCGATTCTGCGGAGCTTGATGCGACGGGCCTACCGGAGGTCGGTGACAGATGCCGATCTTGAGCGGCCGATGCAGTTTTATCGGGAGGCGGACAATTTTGAGTCGGGAATCGAAGCGGCGCTGAGCGCGATCCTGGTGAGCCGGGAATTCCTGTTCCGGGTCGAAACAGATCCACCCGGAATGCCGGCGGGGAAGCCTTACGAACTGAACGATCTCGAAATTGCCTCGCGACTCTCGTTTTTCTTGTGGAGCAGTTTGCCGGATGAGCAGCTGTTAGCGAAAGCGGAGGCGGGAGTATTGCGTGAGAATTTGGAACAGGAGGTGAAGCGTATGCTGGATGATCCGCGTTCCGCCGCACTGGTCGACAATTTTGCGGATCAGTGGCTCTACCTTCGCAATCTCGAATCAACCACGCCGAACGGGCGATTGTTTCCGGGTTTCGATGACAATTTGCGCCAGGCATTCAGGCGGGAAACGGAGCTGCTTTTTGAATCGGTTCTCCGCGAAGACCGGAGCGTGCTTGATTTGATTCGGCCGGAGGAAACATTTTT
>JABDJT010000097.1 GCA_013003335.1 Verrucomicrobiales bacterium
CCGGATTGAAGCCGGGACTTTTCTCGTCGCGGGGGCAATGGCGGCCGAGGAATCGCTAACCCTGCGCCGTGTCCGGCCCGACCACCTCACCGCTGTCACCGGCGTTTTGGCCGACTGCGGCTACAAGATCGAGACTGGCGAAGATGAAAAATCGCTCACGATTTTCCGGAATGGAAATCACACCGGCGCAAACATCACGACCGAACCGTTTCCGGGGTACCCCACCGATATGCAGGCCCAAATGTGCTCGCTGTTCGCGGTGACTGCCGGGCTTTCCGTGGTGAAAGACACAATTTTTCCGCAACGATTCATGCACTGCTCGGAGATGAAGCGGATGGGTGCCGACATCGATGTAGATGACGGAACCGCCATCATTCGCGGAGTGGAGGAATTGAGCGGCGCTCCGGTCATGGCCAGTGATTTGCGGGCCTCCGCCGCCCTGGTGCTGTCCGGCCTGACGGCCAAGGGCTCCACCGACATTCACCGCGTGTATCACATTGATCGGGGATACGAAGCGATCGACGACAAGCTGTGCGATCTCGGTGCGCGGATTGATCGCGTCCGGGAATGATTCACGGGTCGGTGAAGCGTTCGTTTTGACAAGGCGGCTCCCCGTTGGCATGCTGCGCCCGTCAGCAATGATTCTCGATCTCGACCAGTTCATCCGTCGCGAACGTCCCTACTGGGATGAACTGGAAACCCTGCTCAAGCGTCAGGACGACGCCTCGGAGCAGCGCCGGATGCCTCTCGAAGAGGTGCGCAGGCTTCACTATCTCTATCAGCGGGCTTCATCGGATCTGGTGAAAATGAAAACCTTCGCCGGCGACGTGGAGGCTCGCCATTTTCTCGAAAACCTCGTCGGCCGGGCCTACAGCCAACTCCACGACCGCCGCGGCCGCGGCGTTCCCTTCCGCCCGGGCCGCTGGCTGTTCCGCGTCGTTCCGCAAACGTTTCGCCGGCACTGGAAAGCCTTCGTCATCGCGATCGGCACCTTCTGGCTGGGAGGCGCCTTCGGCGCGCTGTTCCTGCATCTCGATTACGACAACAAATCGTGGCTGATTCCCGCGCAGTTCGGGCACCTGAATGGAAAACCGAGCGACCGGGTGGAGATGGAAGAGAAACAGGAGTTCGATCACTTCGAGAGCCGACACACCTTTTCCGCCCAACTCCAGCAGAACAACATTCGCGTCAGTATCGTCGCGTTTTGCATGGGCATCCTGTTCGGAGTTTTCACCCTGATCTACATGTTTTACAACGGGCTGATCATCGGCGTCGTGATCTACGACTATATCCTCGACGGCCAGTCGGTTTTCCTGACCGCCTGGCTGCTACCGCACGGATCGTTCGAACTCCTCGCCATTTTCATCGCCGGTCAGGCCGGACTTGTCGTCGGCCATGCCGTATTCGGTTGGGGCACCAATCTCCGCCTCCGCCAGCGCCTCGCCCGAATCCGCTCGGACGTCCTCACGCTGATCGGTATCTGCGCGCTCATGCTGGTCTGGGCCGGAATCGTCGAGTCTTTCCTCTCGCAGTATCACTCGCCCGGTTTTTACCCGATCAAGATCGCATTTGGCGTCATCGAAATGATCCTGCTGATCGGCTATTTCGGCTTCTGCGGGTACTTGCAAAAACGGAAACCGGAAACGGAAACCGATCCGGAGTTGCTACCCTCGACCGTGTCCTGACTTTCCTCCCTCGTTTCTTGCCATGTTAGGAAAAACCACGTCGCTCCATCTTCGCACTCCAGAGGGAGTCGCGTTCGAGCTTCCCCTGGCAAGCCCGGTGTCCCGCTGCCTCGCTCTTGTTCTCGACGTGCTGGTGGTAACCGTGATTGTTCAGATCGTTCGATTCGTACTCGCGGCGCTGGCGAATATGGGAATGGTCCTGCCGTTCATCGGCGACAGCGTCCAGGATTTCAGCATGGCAGCGATGATCCTGATCGATTTCGTCGTTTGGATTTTTTACGGCATCGTCATGGAATGGGTCTGGCGCGGGCGGACGGTCGGAAAAATGGTGATGAAACTGCAGGTGGTGGACGAACGGGGGCTCGACCTCGGATTGAAACAAATCATCATGCGCAACCTGTTTCGCGTCGTCGACGGGCTGCCGAAATTTTATCTCGTCGGCGGACTTTGCTGCCTTTTGAACCGCCGCTGTCAGCGACTCGGTGACATCGCGGCCGGAACGGTGGTCATCCGCCGAGTCCAGGTGAACGAACCGGAACTCGAACAGGTCCTCGACGGGAAAGAAAATTCCTTTCGCGCCTTCCCTCACCTCGAAGCCCGGCTGCGACAGAAAATCACGCCGGACGAAGCCCGAATCGCTCTCGATGCCGTGATGCGACGAAACGAGCTCGAGCCGAAACACCGGTTGAACGTTTTTTCCGAGATGGCTGATTTTTTCCGCGGCCTCTCCGAGTTTCCGGAGGAAACCGTGATCGGTTTGTCCGACGAGCAGTATGTCCGCAACGTGGTGGACACCCTGTATCGAAAAACGGTATTGTAAGATGCGGTTCGAAAGACCCGTATTCCTCAAAAACGAATCAACCCCGTTGGTTCGCCAAACCAACCCTGTTTGATCGTGAGAACGCTTTTCTTCCTTCCGCTGCTGCTCGGGGTCCCGGCGACTCCCGTTTCCGCCTGCGGCCCGTTTTTCCCGGAATCCGTTCTCGAGCAGGCCAGCTCGATTTTGCGACCGCCGCATTTCGCTTTCGAGATGGAACTCGAGCAAATTGATCTCGATATCGAATTACCGGGAAACCTGGAACTGCCCGCGAAGGTTCCGGCGGCCAGCCGAATTTCCGGCCCGGTTCACCCGGATCCCGAGGACGGGGCCAAACGGCTCTTTCAATTCACGCCCGAACAGTTGCTCGCCAACGAGAACGACTGTCGCCGCCAGCTTCTGAAAACCAATTCCGATCTCGCCCGCGACGTGGCCGAATTGGCTGGTATGCATGCCGAGTTTCCGGATCAGGATACCATCCGGATGCTGACCGAATACCGCGTGCTGCGGGCCTTCATGCTCCCGGCCGGCATGCCGAAAGAGGTCGAGGAGAAGCTCGATTTCGGCGCGAAAGTGAAGGCGGAAAACCAGGTGAAAAACCGCGAATGGCCGAAAGGTTTGCCGGAGGAATTCCGGCTGTATCTCGAAGGCGCTGCCGATTTCAAGGATCAAAAGTGGGCCGATTCGGCTGCGCATTTTTCGGAGTTGCTGGCTCTCCCGCTCGAAAGACGGAAACACCGCAGCACGTGGGCGGCGTATCTTCTCGCCCGGATCGAGTTGGAAAAAGGCGACCCTGTGATGGAGCGAACCGCTCCGCATTTTCGGCGTGTTCTTGAATTGCGGGAGGAAGGCTGCCACGACGTGCTTGAACTCGGCTGGGACGCAATTCGCTGTCTCGCGGATTATCACGATCTCCCGAACGGGCCGGAATTCGATCCAGGCCAAGCCCTGCGTTACCGGTTTGCAGCGGCGCGGAAACGGGCGGCGATCGACGACCAGGTTCGCAAGCTGTTCCAAGTTTGCCGCAAACAACTGAAGTCCGGTAAAATCGGGTTCGCCACGGAATCGCCGTTCCTCCGTCAGTTGATGACCGCGGTAGCCACTTCGAGCGGCGGCACAATCCGTTACTGGGAAGGCGAAAAACCGGAAGACAATCTCTGGCTGCAAACCCTGCACGGCCGCCGTGCCGAATTGACGCCCGCCGAATTCGCGAAAGCAGCGTTTCTCGCCTATCGGACGGGCAATCTTGAACTCGCCGAAGATTTCGCGAAACTCGCGCCGAAGGACGATTCGCTGGCCCTGTGGATTTCCGCCAAGCTCGATACGAAAAAGGGACAGGTCCGCACTGCCCGATCAAAGATCGCCCGGGCCGAATCCGGTTTTCCGGAGGACTACAGCAGCGAGGGAGACCGGTTTAACGAAGCGTTCGTGAGCTACGACACCCACGACGACACACGGCGCCACCGGACCAGCCAGTTCTGGGCCGACCGAGCCCTGCTTCACATGGCCCACGATGATTACGAAGAAGCTCTCGACGCTTTCGCGCGTGGCGGCTGGCCCGAAGATGCCGCCTACATTGCCGAGCAAATTTTGTCGCTTGAGGAAGTGCTGACCTTTGTTCGCGATCGTTGGCCGACGGAAGAATCGACCGGCGGGGAGCAGCTGCCCTACACCCTGCGATATAC
>JABDJT010000100.1 GCA_013003335.1 Verrucomicrobiales bacterium
ACCCGGGACCTTGGTCGGAGACATTTCGCAGAGGATCGGGGACGGCACCCGGAGATCACCTTCGAAAATCCGGCCGATGGTGTGGTGATAGCCCTGCCGCTTGTCCGGGGACGGATGAGCCAGTTCATGCCAGAACCGCCACCAGCGGAATCCAAATCGCGGTCCACGGGTAACGCGGAGTCCTCCCCGGATTCGCTGCACATCAAGTCCGAAATCGTTTTCAGCCAGGACTGCCAGGATGCGCCCCAGGGTGGAATCGCAGATCGCATCGATTCCCGGAATTCGGATCGTCCGGGTTTTGCCGGAGCGGATTTTCCCGATTTTCTGCCTCAGTTGTTCTTTGAGTTTCCTCGAAGCGGGAATGGCATCCCACCGGATTTTTTCGAGCGTTTGCGCCGCCCAGCGCCGAACCGCGAGGTGTTCCGACTCCACGTGAGCCTTTCGAATTCCGGGGACAACCAATTCCCGCCATTTCGCGGCCTCTGCCTCTTCATAGTTTCCGTGCAATCGATCCATCACGAGCAGGGCAATTCTCGCTACGGAAGCCTCCACTTCGTTCTCGAGTGATTCGACCAACACGTCGGCAAGCAGGGTCATGAAGTTGGCCCGGTCTTTCAATTTTTCGACACCGAGAATCGTCGCAGCCCGCACCTCGCGACTCGCCACCCGAACGGCCAGCTTGGGCAGGTAATTGATCACCTCGTGATCCGAGAGCCGGTACAGGTTTTCGCCGAGACCTTGAACCACGTGCGGGCTGACGTCGGCAATGGCTTCGCCGCGCAATTGAAATGCCTCAGGCGTTTTCGTGAGAAGAACCACCAAACGGCGCCGAAGAAAAATATCATCGGTGTCACCATAATTGGAGAGTCGCCACGTGGCGGCTTTCAGAAAGGAATCCAGCGAAATTTCGCGAAGGGCGGAGAGGGCCTCCCATTGCTGCCAGATGTCCTTGTCGTGGTCCAGGGCCGTTCGATACAGGCAGCTGAGGGCCGGACCGGAGGGCACAGATTCGCGAAGATCTTCCGGGAGCGCGCAGACAATTCCCGCCAGGGAACGGGTCGCGGCGGTGGCCACTCTCGAATCGGCTTCAAAATCGATCAGGTCGAGGAGCCAGGCTTCCGCAGCCAGGAGGTTCCATCGTCTGCGCCCGGCATTTTCGAGAAAAAGGCAGGCCACGCGGTGAAATCGATCGAGACAATAGGTCAGTTCGCGCTGCAGGTCACCGATCAGGCCTTCGAAGCGGTCGACGAGCGCGTGATGGTCCATCCAGCGCTTTCGGATCGCCCGACGGTCCCCGCGGAGTTGAGCCGGAGTGGCTCCGAGGTGACGGGAATACTCGAGCATGTTCTCCAACTTCTGGGCTTCGTCCCGGAGCGACACATGGGTGCGGACGAATTCGGCCTGGCGCTGCCGCTCCTGCGTGATGCGGCTCTTTACGGATTCGATTCTTTCGGCGAGAAACTGGGCCAGTTGGAGGCTCAAGGCATCCCGCGTGCGCTCTTCGCGGGTCGACAGGAATTCTTTCACGACGGCATCGGTCAGATCCGATGTCATTCGCGCCTGCCAGCGGTTCAAATCTCCGCTGAGAATGTCGAGTACCTCCTTTCTCATTGCCGTTTTCGCTTTTTAAAAGGGTTCCATCGCGGCTTTTGCTGTGGATCGTCGCGGCGGACCGCCCGCCGCTGAAACAGGTTTCCGAACGGTTTTTCCGACGGGCGAAAATCCTTGAGCATGCGCCCTCCATTCCCGTGAATCCGGACGAACACGTAACCGGTGTTTTCCTCCTCCTCGATCAGGCGTGAATAGCCTGCTCCGATTTCCACCCGGTTCCTGTTCTCTTTCCAAATCTGGCGGGTGACCTCCACCCGGGCGCGCTGGCGGAACGCCGAATGCTCCCGGTCGTCGTCCTCGACATAATGCGAACCGTCGTATCGAACATTCAGCACGAGGGAACCGAACAACTGCTTGTACCCGACCCAGAAATCAAAGGCATCCAGAGTCAGGTCTTCGTTGCTCCTGACGCCCGCGCCGGCGTAAATCCGGACGTCTCTTCTCGGTGCCCAGGTCAATTCGTCCTGCAGGCTCACACCGTGCCGATGATCATTCTTGTAGGGACTGAAGAGATCGGTATCGACAGCATCCCGGACAGCCGGCGCTTCATCGATGCTCAGGTATCGGCCCCAAAGGCGGAGTGTCGTTCGATTGGAGAGCTTCGGATTCAATTCGTGCGTGTGAGAGACCGACCCGCTGATGCCGCCCGACCAGTCTTCCCCCTGCCAGAAAAAGTAGGAGAAAAGACCATAGGAAAACGGGTGGTAGTCCGGTTGCCAGTAAAACCGCTGATTCACTCCGAGGACATCCGCTCCGCTGTCCGGATCTCTCCACAGCCCCTGGGAGACCGAGTAGAGATTCTTCGATTCATCGTATTTCCGGAACGTGTAATCCGCCTGCAGGAATTGATCTGCCCGGGTATCATCGGAACCGGGGCCCTCCAGTTGCTCCTTCCGCTTTCGATAGCTGATTCCGGCGGAATGAGTGCCTCCTGCCTGATCTTCCGAAATGGCGCGATCCCCGGCTTGAGAGGCCGGTACGTTCCCGGAAAGCGGCATGGAGAACGCCACGTCCGGAATCCCGAAAACTTCGGCCGCCCGGAACCGGGGCGGAAAATACGCTTTCTCATCCCGGTTGGTCAGGCGATGCACGCGGTAATAGCCCGCCTCGCCGTCTTCCTCCGGATTCAAAACGAGGCGTGTGAGATCATCGACGAAACGAAACTCGCTATCCGTAAACTGCCCGATCCGGCGATCAATTCGAATCCAGGCCGGTCCTTCAATCCACGTCGAAACCGGCTTGGATCTGGTTCCCACCACATACTTTCGACTGATGGCCCGGTTGAAAAGCTCGGAAACTTCTTCATCGATTCCGGCAATGCCGATTCGCAGATAGTTCTGCGCAGCCGGATTGAGAATTCGAACCTTGATGGAGTGCCGTCCCGCCTCCGCATGAATCGGATAGCTCCATTGATTTTCGTTCCGATCGAGGGAGATGACGATCGGTTCCTTTTCATCCACGATCACCTCCACGCGGGTGGGAGAATCGCACGGGGGCAGAATCCGGATTGGCTCCGCCTGTAATTGCAGGGCAATCTGAGCAGGCTCTTCCAAACGGAAAACGCTCACGGACGAGTCTCCGCCGCTGATGTACTGCTCGCTCCTGGAAAGTGGAGGAAGCAATTGGATACGGGTCGCGAGGACCGGGGATTCCGGTTCCCACCCGTCTGTCTCGAATTCCCGGAAACCGGCGCTCTGCTCGAAGGTATAAACCGGTTCCCAGGCTGTGTGGCGTTTCAGGCGAACTCCATAGCGGGCGATCATCGGATCGCCCGGGTGCCGCGCAACGATGCGGGAACCCAGCGCCACGATTTCGTCCCGTTTATCTGGATTCTGATCGTAGAGACGCAGGAGTTCAGCAAGATCCTGCCGGGCTTTCCAGATGGCCGGATCGGTTTTGACCCGGACGACAGGCTCCAATTGGGAAGGAGCGGCAGCGCTTCGAGTGGAAGGATGCCCGACAAAGTTGAGAGAGGAGAAGATATCGCTCCCGACTGCCCGCACGCGCGGCTCCGGGATTCCCGGACTTTCCCCGGATTGCAGGAACGCCCTCGCGGTCCCGGCCGTCAATCGTGGCAGAAATCCCACGGGGAACAGGGGCTGCTTTTCCTGGAGACGCACCGCGATCGCGAATCCTTCCGGGCGGATTTCAACCGGTTGATCCCAACCCGAGATTTCCAGTTGGCCTGTGATCTTCATCCCGAGGCTTTTCCCGTCGAAACCGGTCATTTCGAGCCCGGACGATGGACGATTGAGGATGACGGGAATCCTCGAAGTGGTGGAGCCAACCTTCACGGTGACCCAACCTTCCAGCGCCTCATCGCTGCCGTCGGCGTGGATCGGGCGGAACTCGAACCGGATATCCCGAGGCGACACAAATCGCACGCGAAAGGGTTCTTCGGGGGTGGAAATTCGCATCCGGAAGATGCGATTCGTTTCAATTGCTCTCACGTCACAGGCTCCCGGAAATTCTTCAACCGCTGAATCGGCATTTCTCCAAATTCGGCTTTCCGGGTAGGCTTCCTCCCAATTCCCCCATTCTTTCAGGTTTTTCTCCTTTCGAATTTCAATGCTCCGTCCCAGGTAATCGTTGAGCTTTGCCCCCCGTTCTCCGGCCTGATCCCAGAATCCTTTTGCCATCCGAAAATTTCCGAACCGCGCCGCGGCAAAGCCATCATACAGTGGAATTCTCGGCAGTTCCTGGAAGGTGGCCCACCAGTTCGCGAGCAGGGCCGTCTGAACTTTCAATTCCGCCGTTCGCGGTGAAAGCGGAAGCACGAGGGCGACCTGGAGAGCATAGTCGGTTTCATCGTTCCGGATCAACAGGCGGGCCAATTCGGCCAGGTTCTCCGCGGACGGCTCAAGCAGGGCGGCTGTCGCGTACAAATTAAGACGGGCATCTTCCGGCTCCGCCTGCCTTCCAGCCATTCGGACCAGCCGACGGAAGGCCTCGGTTCTCACGGCCGGGTCCGGATTTCTCAGGTAGAGATACCGATACATCCGCTCCGCCAGGAAGACATCTCCCATGGCCTCCAGTTCCCCGGCCAGTTGGATCGATGCTCGCACATCTCCCATTTCCTGGGAGACCGACCCGTTGAACAAGCGGTATTTCGAATACAGGTACCGGCGCAGCGGAACCCAGTGATTGATGAATTCCAGGCCCGGTTTTGAATCCGCACCGGCTCCGCTTCGAAGGAAGGTTCGGAACAGCGCGGCAACCGCGTCCGGGCCGAGTGCGGATTCATTAAATCGATATTCGGACTCGGTGAGTTGAAAGGTTCGCCCGGTCCGAATCTGCACTCCGACCGGCACCATCCGGCTTCCCCCTTCGGTTTCGATCCGGACCACCTTCGCGTTTTGAGACACATAAAATTCGTGAAAGGCACAATCCACCAGGGGAGCAGGTCCCCGGCGATGCGAGATCGCATAGTCCAGCGTTCCGTGTTCATCGCCCTGGTGGAGAGAGTCCACCAGGTGAAGCCCACTCTTGCCGCCGGAATGGCGCAAGGTGACCTGGTCCGAACCGGATGAAGGAGGCAGGACTTCCATCCGGTGCGTTTTTTCACCCCCGAAATTGACGAGAATCCGGACCGGGGCGTTGAGACCGGTGCGATCCACTGCGATTCGGATATAGGTGGGTGTCCGTCGGGCCGGCAGGTGATAAAGCAACGAATCCTCCAGGGAATGAAACTCGGTTTCTGCCAGGCGATTGATCAAAGCATCGGCATGCTGGCGGCCCGCGACAAAGTTTTTTCGATGAGGCACGTCGGGGTCGATAGCTGTGCGCGCATCGAAGTAGGCCCGGCGCGGCTTTTTCGGGAAAGCATCTGCAATGGATGGAGTCACCGTCCGGTAATACGTGTGATACCCAAAGGACTCGCGAGCGGCGGTTCGCAATTCCGGAAAATCGGGATGTTCCCGGGATGCGGCGGCCAGCAGATTCGACGCGAGCAGGCCTCCGTTGAATCGCGCGTTGTCCCGGGCCAGGCGACGGCTGGAGAGAGCAACCTCGTCAATTGTCGCGTTCTGAAAACTCCCGAGCGTCCCGAAAAGATCCTCGCGCGACATCGACCACAAGTCGCCGGGATTCCGGTGCCTTCCGGAATCGGGATCGGGCACCCGGTTCAGAGA
>JABDJT010000106.1 GCA_013003335.1 Verrucomicrobiales bacterium
TCTCTCTTGTCCCAGAAAATCTTGTGACCATTCACCTGCATTCCGTATCGCTTGGCGACCCATTGCCAGATGGGGTCTTTTCCCGTGATGTGGCGGGTCACGCCGTCGGAGGTCACAAATTTCGCCATCCCGGGCCGGTCTTTCAGCATGGCTTTGACCTGTGCGTTGCCGTGATCCAGGTCGATCGAGACCTGGTCGAGTCCGACGGTGGCGCACCAGCCGTCCACCCCGATTTCCCAGTCGACTTCCCACCAGGTGTAGGTGGTTCCCTCGATGGCTGCGCGCTTGGGGCCGCCGATGACTTCCCCGAGACGCCCGTCCACCTGCAGGCCGAGTTTCTCCCCGGCGGGATTGCCCCGGACATTGAGATGCCGGTCCGATTGGATCGTGTCGCCGATTTGAAATTGGGCGCGCAGCGGTGCGCCCATTCCAATCCATGAAATGATCGCGAGAAAAGCTGGAACGAAAATCGGTCGAATCATTGGAGAGGAGGGACTTCAAAAGATATATCCATCCGGACGCCGGTTGCAAGAGCCGGTGGGGCGCAGTGGTGGGATGACTTCGCCTTGACCGGACCGAATTTTTCCGGTTTCCTACAATCATGGGAAGGGGAACTGTTTTTCTCACCGCGCTGATTCTGACCGCCTCATTTGTCGGGGCGCAAAACCCGGCATCTCTGCCGAACGGGATCGCCTTTTATGATGCGAACGGTCTCGGGGACTCCCAGGCAAAGGGAATCCCCTTTGCGAAACTCGAGAATTTCCGGGTCACTTTCACCCTCCACACTGCCGACGGCCGGACTCAGACCCTGATGGCCGGGAAAATGAAAAAGATTTTCCCGATCTCCAGCGCGAAAGGGAATCTCGCGACTGCTGCGGAAATCCAGAATTTCCAGCGTGAATGGACGGAACTCGGTGGGCTGCTGGAAAAATATCCCGCCTCGGAAAAGACGCTGCAGCCCGTGGTGGCGGCGTTTCAGCAGTCGGAACAGCTGCTGAAACAGGGGATGGTCCGGCTGAACGGACAGTGGGTCACGAAAGCGCAGGCCACGGAGATGATGAAGCCGAAAGGAATGACGATCACCGATTCCACCGGCCGAACCTACCAGGGCGTCAAGGTTTCCAAGGTCGATGACGATGGTCTCCTGATCTCGCATTCCGGCGGAATGAAAAAGCTGAAGTTCGAGAATTTGCCGGCCGATTTGCAGAAGAAATACGGGTTCGATCCGAATGCTTCGAAGAAGAAGCCGGAACCGAAGCCTAAACCGCCGGCGACAGTTGCCACGGCTCCGCCGGTCATGAAATCGAAGCCGAAAATCAAGCCGGTCGACCCGCCGGTAGCGAGTGTTCCGGCCAAAGCGGGAAAAGGCCCCATGATTCTCGATCCGTTTGCGCCGGAGGAGAAGGAAGACGGTGGCTCATCCACGTTTCCAACCGCGGCGGCTCCGGACCCGACTTTTTTCGTGCCCGGAAATGAACGGTGGGAACCGAAAACGCTCGACGACGTGGCTGACTGCACGGTCCTGATTGAAGGCGATGCCGGATCGGGGAGCGGGTTCATCTGCAACATCGGCAACGATTCGTTTGTCTACACGAACGCCCACGTGATCAGCGGAAACACCAAGCTGAAAATCGTCGATCGGAACGGATACGAGTACAAGGACATCGACCGGACCGAGGTTGTGGACAATTTTGGCGGTGGTGATTTGCTCCGCTTCCATCTCCGGAATCTGCGCCGCAAAGGCCTGACGCTCGCCCCGGCCAATTACAAGGTCGCGAACGACAGCGGGATCGCCGCGGTCGGGAACAGCCACGGGCAGGCTGTGGTTCGGATTTTGAAAGGCAAAGTCAAAGGGATCGGGCCGGATCGAATTGAAATCGACGCGGAAGTCGTCCAGGGCAACAGCGGCGGGCCCATCGTCGAAGTCGACAGCCTGCGGGTGGTCGGAGTCACCACTCTTCTTTACAAGGGCCGGGAGGATATCTGGGCCAAAAACACCGGGTTTTCCAAGGTTCGCCGGTTTGGGTTGCGGGCGAATCTCGTGGATGAATGGAAGCCGGTTTCATCGAAGAATTTTATCCTTGAGGGGAAAGCGATCGAGGAAATGCGGCGCAACGTGCTGCTGGTGCGTTGCCTGCCCTACCTGGACGTCGATTTCGGCGGAGTCACCTACAATCGGCATGAGAAGGTCATCGGCGACTACAACGTCGGGGATGTGATGGCGGAATTTTCCGATCATACCCTGGTGAAAAACGTGCTGATCCTGGATCGAAAATTGAAGCAGGGAGACATGACTGTCGGCCAGGCCCTGGCTACCTACGCGAATTTCATCCGGGCGACGGGGAAAGGCATGGTAGCCACCCGTGAAGCCCAGAATTTTGATTCATGGTCGCAGTTTCACCGCGAAATCCTCGACAAGAGCGGTGTCCTGGAACTTCATGAAGCGGATGAAAAAGCGCTCGGCGAAATCGTGACCCGGCTTCGCCAGGCCATCAACTGAGTCGTTTTCCTACTTCACCGTCAGCGCCTCGATTTCCTTCGCGTTCAACGCGCGGTCGAACACCGCAATTTCATCGAGCCGACCTTCGAAGTTGTTCGCGTTGTCGCTGCGGCCCCCGAAAAACAAACGATCCAGCTGTTCCGGGAAATCGGCCGGGGCCTCGGTCTCAAGATCAAGCTTGCCGTTAAGATGCACGGTGATGAATTCGCCTTTCCTCGTGAAAACGAGATGGGTCCACGTCCAGCGCGGGATTTCCGCCTTTCCATAAACGGACACCGTCGAGTCGGCCCCGTGGAAAAACATGAGGCGGCCGGGCAGGGGAGACGTCGTCCCGCTGATGCCGAGGTGATCGCCGTGATTGCCGAGGGCGTAATCGAAATCGCGGGAGAACAGCCAGCCGGTTTCGGCGCGACGATCGTTCGGCATGCCGTTCCAGAACCACAGTGAAATCGAATAATCATCGCCGAGATCCGAGTCGCGCGCGCGCAGGCGGTCGTCCACGAAATGCTCCGACCGGTTTTTTTCGCCGTCTTCGCAGAAATAATC
>JABDJT010000110.1 GCA_013003335.1 Verrucomicrobiales bacterium
TGCTGTTCCTGCCCGATGGCGGACGCGATCAAAGCCATGCCTTTTTCCGCGGCACTCGGTGCCTGGAGATGGGCGAGCGTTTCGAGAAGTAGCCAGTTTTCGGGGAAATTTTTCGCCGGCAACGCGGGATCAAGCTGGGCGATGATTCTGTCGATCGTGGCTTTGTCAGGATCGCCGGCGCGATGAAGTGCGATCTGGTAGGTGCGGACGTGAGCCAGCTTTTCGGTGTGCGTGAGCGAGGAATAATCGATCTTCAGCAACGCCGCGAAAATCCTGTCACGCGTTTCGATATCGACTTTCGCGTTCGCATCGCGGTGTGCCGGGCCGGCATTCGACACCCGCGCCAGGGTCATCAGCGCAGGGAGTTGCTTCCCGGGAACGCTTTCGTTCAGTGCATTTTCAGTCCACTCATCTGTTGGCTGATGCTCCAAAATAATCCGCGCCGCCCAGCGAACGTGACGGTCGCTGTGATCGAGATATTCCCACGCTTTCCCGACTGCGGCAGGATCCTGTTTGCCGTGGAATTTCTCCAATTCGCGGCGAATGCGGGTCGGCTCATTTGGGGTAGAGGTCACATGAGGAGCCGGCGCGGTATCCTCATCGCCGGTGTAGGTCACGCGATACAAACCCGACTGCACGCGGCGTCCGCCGATGGCGAAATACATCGCTCCATCTTCCGGGTGGATGATCAAATCCGTGATCGGTAGCGGCGCACCTGTGATGAAGTCCTCCTTTGTTGCCGTATAGCTCGCGCCCTTCGGCTCCAGGTGGACGGCATACAGTTTCCCCCAACTCCAATCGAGGATATAGAAGG
The DNA here is from genome assembly GCA_013003335.1 of Verrucomicrobiales bacterium. GTDB lineage: Bacteria > Verrucomicrobiota > Verrucomicrobiia > Verrucomicrobiales > DEV007 > JABDJT01. The sequence continues at coordinate 815 of JABDJT010000110.1, forward strand.
AGTTCTGATATTTCACAGGGAATTTCGCGCCGTAGCCAAAGCGCGTTCCGGTCGGCGAACCGGGTCCGATGTTCAGCGTCGCGGGCAGGTTGTCCGGGTAAAACTCAGGGTATTTTCCAGCGCCGTTCCGCCAACCGTATTCGCCGCCGCTAACGACGTGATTCACTCGCGTCGGGCGATACCACGGCGTGTTGAAATCATATTCCATGTCCGCGTCGTAGGTAAAAAGCTCGCCATCGCGATTCAAATCGCCGCCATAAATATTTCGGAAACCGGAAGCGAAACGCTCGAATTTCTTTCCGTCTGCTGAGATTTTGTAAATGATCCCACCCGGTGCGAGACGCGAGCGGTTGTGCCCGCGACCGTCCGGCATGCGCGGCAACAGGTGATCGTCCGCCCAACGACGCGCGACAGGTGACGTTTTTTCCGAGTCAGTTTCATCGGCGTTGTTTCCGGTGATCAGGTAAAATCCGCCTTCCGGAATCGGCACAACCGCGTGCACGCCGTGATCGCCCGACGAGTTGATCGCCCGCAATTTCTCGACCTTATCGAGTTCGCCGTTCCCGTCAGAGTCCGAGATTTTGTAAAACCCGCTTTCGATTTTCTTTTCGTAATCATTCACTCCGGCCCAGATCGCGCCGTCGTGAAACACCATGCCGTTGATTGCGCGAATGTTGACTGGCACTTTTTTCACATCACCTTCGCTGAGTTCATTCCCGGGTTTCGGCGGATCGAACAAATACAAATCGCCGTATTGATCGCTCGCGTAAATCCGGCCATTCGGATCGCTGCAAAGCGCCACCCACGATCCCTGCTCGCCTCCCGGAACGGAGTAAAGCAGCTCCACTTCAAATCCTGGCAGCGCCTTGATGCGATCCACCGGCGTCGCGACATTCTGCCCGACCCGCGGCCCGACGGTCTGCGGGCGACGCGGTTTTGCTTTGGCTTTCGCCTTTGCCTGCGACTTCGCTTGAGCCGCTTTTCCTTTGCCTTTCTGCATCTGCGCTTTCGGAGCCGCTGCCTTGCCTTTCCCTTTTCCCTTCGCTCGAGGCGCGGGTTTTTCAATCACCTGCGCGTCGTTTGGGATATTCGTTTTCTCAAAAGAAATCTCACCGCCGTCCGGCAAAACTTTCAGCATCAAATCCTTAATCTGAACCGTCATTGCCGGTCCACGATGAATTTGAATCGCGAGCAGCCCCTCGCTCGCCGCCCCGTTTTTATCGTGATCGATCAACGATGCAGTCACCTTGCCATCGACCATGTGCGTCAGCTGATTCCCCTTCGCGATAATCTTGTATTCGTGCCACTCGGCCATGTTCACCGCGACCGGATCCCGTTCCGCCACGAGCCATTTCGTTCCGCCCGGATCGACCACCACATCCTGACCGTTCTTGGCGATGATCCCGCGCCCTTTCTCGTGATACATCATCGCGTTGTTCTCTGCGTTCGGGTGAACGTCGCACTGATACCCGCTGATCACCCATTTGCCGACGTCCGGCATTTCCTTGCTCCGGTATTGGATGCCCGAGTTGTTCCCTTTGATTTTGACTTTCGCTTTCAGCTCAAAATTTTTCACTTTCCCGCCGCGCCAGATCAAAAACTCGTTGTATTTCAAATCCTCCGGCGAATTCGTTTTTCCGGTCACGACGCCGTCTTTCACTGACCACAGTTCCGGATTGCCATCCCAGCCGGTGAGATCTCTTCCGTTAAAGAGCGATTTGAATCCACCGTCCTGACCGAACGACAAAACCGGAGTGAGCAGGCAAAACAGGAGAAATTTTGTTTTCATAAAAAAGATCGAATTTCGAATGAACAGGGTTGGCTCGTTATGGAGGCACGAACCAACAGGGTATGTCCGACGATTCAACCCTATTGTTTCGTCGGCTGATACTCGCAGTTTTGCGCCACGATTGCGATTACGGGCGCACGGAAATTTTGGGCGCGGGAACGACTGGTGCCGTGGGAGCGGGAGCGCTGGCGCGATTGAATTCGGCGCGAACGAGGCGGGGAAGCAAAAACCCGGGAATAAAATTTCCGAGGGCCAGGCCGATAAAAAGGGCTGCCAGGCCCCATTCTTTAAGGCCGATGACGCCGATGAGAAGACCAACGAGAAGGCCGGAAAGAATTGGCAGGACGGCTTTCGGCAGCAGGCCGAGGCCGATGGACAGGTAGCGGTTGACTTCGCGCCATCCGATGAGAGCGAGGAAGATGGCGTGGCAGACGAACAGGAGCCGGGTGGCGACGAATTCTTCGCCGTAAAGTTTTGGCAAAATCCACGGACCGATGCTGATCAAACCGATTGCGGCGCAGGTGAAAAGAAGGCCGAGATATTGGTAGTACCTACGGCTGGCGGTGTTCATCCATTCCTGATCGCCGCGGGTTTTGGCATCGACAATGGCGGCCCAGAAGGGCCGACCGACCATCACGAGCATGCCGGTGAAAGCGGTGGTCAGGGCCATGAAAATCTGGAAAACGGCGACGTCGCCCGGACCAGTGACGCGACCGATGATCAATGCGCAGACGGCGTATTCGACGATGTATACCATGACCGAGGTGGCGGAAAAGGAAACGCCGTCGCGGACGAGCTCGCCCATCAGTTTCGGGCTGGGTTTGAAACCGTACTGGATGAGCCAGGGACGCTTTTTGAGAAGGAATAGGGTGCTGAAAATTCGCGCCACGATGTTCGGTGCGAACACGGCGATGAGCAGATACGATACGCTCGGCAGGTATTGGACTCCGACGAACACGAGAATCGCGCCGGTGAAATTTCCGGCAGCGGCGAAGGCGTTGACGACACCGGCTTCCATGTAGCCTTCGCGAACGCGGTCGGTTTTCGCGACGACGATGTCGGCGATGACAAGAAACAGCCCGACCCACAGCGCGGGTTTCATCTGTTCCACGAACGGAGCGTATTCTGCCCCGAAAATCGAGGTGACCGGGAAGGTTGTGATCAGAATCGCGGTGAGCAGAAACCCAAGCAGGGCGAGGATCACGACGAGGAAAAAGCCGTTGATGTAGAGCCGGGCCTGGCGGCGGTGATCGTCTTTTGCGGCGGCTTCAGAAATCCCACGAGCGAGGGCCGGGCCGACTCCGATTTGGAGCATCGCGACCATGAAAACCGACATGGAGATCGTGGCGTAGACGCCGAATTCTTCGCGCCCGAGAGCCCGCGCAGCCACGGGGAGTGAGACAAATTGGAGGATCGCGGTCGTTCCTTTCGAGATAAGCGACGTAGAAACCGCCTGTCGAATGGAACGGTTGCGAACGTTCCGTTTTTCCTGATCTGCCATGTTGCGGAGGGAGAAAGGTGGCTATTTCAGCCGATTGTGGGTGATCAGGCCGTATTTCTGACAGGCCTTGAGCACCTTCTCATTTTTCAAAATCGGGCCGGTGACGCTCTCGAATCGGCCGCAATCGAAGATGTCGTTCACCTCGACGAGGACGGGTCCGTTTTCTGAAAATCCGATGTCCATGCCGATAAATCGGTTGAAAGGACCGAAGAGTTTTTGAACGCGAACGGCGAGCGTTTTGGCTTCCTCCCAGTCAGGAAGTACGACGTCGGACACTTTTTCGTGGGCGTCAGGCTTGAACGGAATCGCGCGGCCGCGGCCGTCGGATGTCCGTTCGCCGAGGCGTCCGGTTTCGACGTCTACTCTTGCGCCGACTCCTCCGTGGTTTCCGGAATCCAGGAAGTTCGAGCCGATTCCGATGCGGATATAAGCGCCGATGACGATGACATCTTTTTCCGGCGTGAGCATCGTGACCATCCGGACGGTGTTGAGCGCCCGACCGGAAAGCCGTGAGACGTCGGGGTGCTGGTTGACCCATTCCTGGATGACAGCGCGGGAGGAAACTGAATGGTTTTCGGGCATGATCGCACGGGTCGGATCGCTGATTTGACGAACGACGAGTTGGTCGGGTTCTTTCTGAACGATGCAGGTTCCTTTGCCGCCGGCGCCGTCGACGAGTTTGATGACGAGGCGTTTGGCGTCGTGATTTTTGAAAATGTCGCGTACAGTTTCGGCAAAATCATCTTCGGGGCTGATCGCGCCGTATTGAACGGGTAGCGGTAGATTGAACGATTCGCAGAGGTGATAGCAGACTTCTTTGTCCTCGAAGACGATCGAGTATTCCGGCTTCATTACCTTGCGACTGCGGCGACGGATCGCGCGGGGATCGTAACCGGTGCCGTAGTAATATTTCCACTCTTTGCGATCGACCTCCCAGAGACGGCACGAAGCGTAATTGTCGGGGAAATATTTCAGGACGAAGAAAATGTAAAGGTGATCCCAGAATACGAGGATCGGATTGCGTTTGCACTCGTTCCACTCGACGAGGCAAACCATCGCGTAGGGCAGGGAGAAAAAGCGGAGCGTTCTTTCAAAGCCCGCCGAAATTGTGTCGGCTGATTTTTTCGCGAGCGTTCGGATGTTCCGATGGGTGGCGCGGAGCATCTGCTCGGCTTTGGATTTGGGGGAGTTGGATTCGACGCCGTCCGGGCGCTCGGGGCCGCCGGGTTCGCGATTAAGCATCCAGAGATCCCCCATGACGTAGTCGAACTCGTGAGGGTGACAGCGACTGCGGCCGCCGCCGTCAGAAAACGTCATTTCGCCGAAATAGATTTTTCCTTCGGCTTCGTACATGTCGATGCGGACGTGATCGAAATCCTCGGCCAGGGTGAGAACGGCCTGCTTCATCTCGTCGTAATTGTCGATGCCCGGGAACGGGGTCCGTAGATTCGGTTTGTCGTCGATCTGAATCGGCTGGCCGAGGTGTTCGACAATGTTGCGTTCGCCGTCGTAAAATGTGCGGTGATGGTTTGAAGTCCCGCGACCGTAGTCGATCTCGATGAGAATCCGTGAGGGCTGGCCGTCGGGCTGTTTGAAAACGAAAAACTTGTAGTCGCAGGGAACCCCGGTCTCGTCACCGGGGATCATTTTCTCCACGTAAACGCGACGGGGGATCTTCGAATACCACCACTGATTCGTGATGCGGCCGAAATCCGTTTTTAACATCCGCTGGACTTTTGCTGCGACTTCCGCCGCTTTTTCAGGCGTATTCTTTTCGATGATGCATGTCGAGCCGGAATCGTGGTTGGCCTTTACGACGATGTTGTCGCCAAGCTCAAGAATTTGCTCTGCGGTGATGGAGTCGCCGGAATACAGGACCGGGATTAAATACTGCTCGCCGATTTTCTGGCGGACGTGATCGCGAACGGCCAGCTTGTCGCTGCATCTAATGTAAACTGAGTTTGAGGAATAAAGCTTCCGCCAGTTAATTTTCTCACTGAAGGTTCGCGGCTCGTCGAAGTTGGGCCAGAAGCCCATCTTCCCGTAAAAAAGCAGCTTTTCTTTGAGCACTTTACTGAGCGGCAGGTAGCGGACGAGATTTTTAACGAATTCGACGACGGACTCGCGGCTGGAAGCGGGGAAGGTTCGGACGGCCATTTAAATTTGCGGTTTTGTGTTTCAGTTTTGAAATAATTATCATAAAAACCCTAAATTAGAAACTATTTTATTATGAATCAATCAATTAGAATCAACTTTCGATCAGAATTGACAGAAGAACTTCATTTTTTGTTTATTTCATACTTTTTATAATTTTATGCTTGAATCTCTCACGTGAAACAGTAAAATCCGTAATTTCCAATAAATCCGCTAATATGAGAAACGAAACTGAGAGAAATCGCAATTCCGCAATGATTACGCACAGTAATCGAGTCAATAAAAACGGAGCCAACTTTCCGAAAACGACCCAATTTCGAAAATTGCTCCAATCCGCAAACCTGGAATTTGCGATGGAGGCTCACAGCGGATTGAGCGCGAAGATTGTCGAAGAAGCCGGATTTCGGGCCATCTGGGCCAGCGGTCTTTCAATGTCGGCCGCGCTCGGCGTTCGTGACAGTAACGAAGCGAGCTGGACTCAGGTGCTGGACGTCGTCGAGTACATGACCGACGCGACCGACATTCCAATTCTCCTCGACGGCGATACCGGTTACGGAAATTTTAACAACGCCCGCCGTCTTGTTCGCAAACTTGAGCAGCGCGGAGTCGCCGCCGTTTGTATGGAAGATAAAATTTTCCCTAAAACGAATTCGTTTCTCAAAGGATCGACCCAGAAACTGGCCGACAAGGAAGAGTTCGCCGGCAAAATCAGAGCGGCCAAAGACAGCCAACTCGATCCTGATTTTTCCGTGGTCGCCCGGCTCGAAGGTTTCATCGCCGGTCACGGCCTTGGTGAAATGCTGGACCGCGCCTACGCCTACGCCGAAGCCGGAGCCGACGCCCTGCTTGTTCACAGCAAGCTGAAGACCGCCGATGAAATCCGCTCGTTTGTTCAGAATTGGGATAACCGCTGTCCACTCGTGATCGTCCCGACCACCTACGCCGACACCCCGGCCCAGGATTTCCGCGAGATGGGAATCAGCCTCGTGATTTGGGCGAATCACGTTTTGCGAAGCACAATTCCAGCGATGCAGAACGTGTGTCGCCAGATTTTCGAAGAGCAAAGCGTCGGCAACCTGAATGGCCACGTCGCGCCAATGTCTGAAGTTTTTCGCCTTCAGGATACGAAGGAGCTTTCCGATGCCGAGGAAAAATACCTGCCTTCAAAAACGACGACGCCATTCCCAACGAACGGCGATGAAATCCGCAAAGCTGCCGCTGCCCGGAATCTCATGCCGCGCAAAACCAGCGCTTCGTCGTAAACCGTTTACCCAACCCAACCGCACATCATGATCGAAGCCCAGGCATTCGTCGACCGGCTGCGGAAAGCGAACTACACCCACTATTCCGGGGTGCCCTGCTCGTTTCTCAAGCCGTTCATCAACTACGTCATCAATTCCGATGACCTCGATTACGTAACCGCCGCAAGCGAAGGCGAAGCGGTCGGCATCAGTCTCGGAGCCCATCTTGCGGGCCGGAAAACCGTCACGATGTGCCAGAATTCCGGCCTGGGAAATATGGTGAATCCGCTCACCTCGCTGAATTACCCCTTCCGCATTCCCGGCATCCTGATCGTAACCTGGCGCGGCGAACCCGGCATTCCCGACGAGCCGCAGCACGTCCAGATGGGCACAATCACCCACCGGATGCTCGAAACGATGGACATCCCATGGCGTGAATTTCCGAGCGAAGAATCTGAAATCGACGCAGCCATTGCCGAAGCCGAGGTAAGCATCGAGGAACGCCAGAGGCCCTTCGCGTTCATCATGCGAAAAGGCTCGGTCGCTCCTCACGATTTGAATGCTCAGGCCTCTCCCGAACTGCTCTCCGTCGATCCGGAAATCTTCCCTTCGGGTGAAAAAGGAACACGAACCGAAGCCATCGAAGCTGTATTGGGCGGCCTCCACGGAGGCGAAGTCGTGGTCGCGACCACCGGCAAAACCGGTCGCGAGTTATTCACGGTGGCCGACAATCCGAATCATCTATACGTCGTTGGCGGCATGGGTACCGCCTCCGCCATCGGGCTCGGCATCAACCACGCAAATCCGAACCAGAAAGCGGTCGTGCTCGACGGAGACGGCGCGGCTTTGATGAAAATGGGCGTCTTCGCTACAATCGGTCGTTATCAGCCGAAAGGCCTCATCCACATCGTGCTCGACAACGAACAACACGATTCCACTGGCGGCCAGGCGACAGCTTCCTCCATCACCGACTTTGCGAAAATCGCCGCTGCCTCGAGCTACCGCCACGTCTACTCCGTCGAGCGACCGGAAGACCTGCAAACCGCGGTCGGAAGCCTGAACGGCAATCAGGCCGGACCGGCTCTCATTCACGTGAAAATCAAATCGGGTTCCCCTTCCGATCTCGGACGCCCGACCGTCAAACCACATGAAGTGAAAGAGCGCTTCATGAATTTTATCAGCCAGACTCAGAATTGAAGACCGACGATCGCCAGCCCCATTTGCTGTTCACGCCCGGACCGCTTTCCACGAGCACCGGGGTGAAGGAGGCCATGCTCACCGACTACGGCTCGCGCGAACCGACCTTCATCAATCTCGTTTCTGAAATCCGCAGCGAGCTGCTCGAAATTGCCGGCGTCAGTTACGCAGCCGGTTTCGAAGTCATCCCCATGCAGGGCAGCGGCACCTTCGGGATTGAATCTGTCATCGGTTCCGTGGTTCCCCGAAACGGAAAACTGCTCGTAATCGTCAACGGCGCCTACGGTCGGCGCATGGTTCAGATTGCCGAATGCCTTGGTATCGACGTCGATCTCCTCGAATTCCCTGAGACCGAAAATCCGGACGAAACCTTGATCGAAAACCGCCTCGCAGGAGACGACTCGATCACACACGTCGCCGTCGTCCATTGCGAGACCACCACCGGAATTCTCAATCCGCTCAACTCGATTTCCGAACTGGTTGCCCGACACGGGAAATCACTGATCGTCGATGCGATGAGTTCCTTCGGCGGCATTGCGATCGACCTGGGTAAAACCAAAATCGACTTCCTGATTTCATCCTCGAACAAGTGTCTCGAAGGCGTGCCCGGTTTCGCCTTTGCTATCGCCCGCCGCAGCCAACTCGAAGAATCCCGCGGCTCCGCCCGCAGCGTCAGCCTCGATCTTGTCGCCCAGTTTGATGCCCTCGAAAAAACCGGCCAGTTCCGGTTCACTCCGCCGACCCACGTCTTTGCCGCCTTTCGCCGGGCTCTGATCGAGCTTCGAGAAGAAGGCGGAATTCCAGCCAGGAATCGGCGCTACCGCGAAAATCTCGATACCCTCGTCGAAGGAATGCGCGAACTCGGATTCAATTGCCTTTTGCCTGCTGAATTGCGCAGCCCCGTCATCACGACCTTCATCGAGCCGGACGGATTCGATTTCGAAGCGCTCTACGAAAATCTTGCCGCGAAGCAGTTCATCATCTATCCCGGCAAACTGAGCGAAACGCCCTCGTTTCGAATCGGCACGATTGGAAAAATCAATTCCGGCGACATTTCCCGCCTCCTCGCCGCCATCGGCGAATTTACCGGACGGGCCGCCACGGCTCATCACGAACCAACAGGGTTGGTTCGATGAACAGATCCTGTTGACTCGTGAAGCTTCCGCGAGCCCGCAGTTTTTTCATCGCAGTCCAACCCGGTGCCGAATACAATCCGACCGCGCCAATCCATTTCCCCACTTCATGAATCGTGTTGTTCCCATTCTCTTTTTCGCCGCCACGGTCGCCTTCAGTCAAACCGCCTCCGCCCTGTCGAAAACCAAGTCGATCCGCTGCGAGGGAGATTACAAATATCATCTCCAAGGCGTGTGCCGCGACGACGATGGCAACCTTTATTGGTCGTTCACGACCGACCTGGTTAAAACCGATCCGACCGGGAAACTGATCCGGAAGATCCCGGTCGTAAATCACCACGGCGACCTTTGTTTTGCCAACGGAAAAATCTACGTGGCGGTGAATCTCGGCCGCTTCAATGATCCCGAGGGCAACGCCGATTCGTGGGTCTACGTATACGACGCAAAAACGCTCAAAGAACTCGCAACACATCCCGTCCAGGAGGTGTTTCACGGAGCCGGCGGCATGGATTCTCGGGACGGAAAATTTTTCGTGGTGGGCGGATTGCCGGACGGCGTCGAGGAAAATTATGTCTACGAATACGACGCGAAATTCAAATTTGCGAAGAAGCATGTCGTAAAAAGCGGCTGGACCCGGCTTGGGATTCAGACGGCTGTGTGGCATGACGAGGCCTGGTGGTTCGGCTGCTACGGCTCGCCGAAAATCCTGGTGAAAACCGATGCCGACTTCAAATTCCTCGGTCGCTACGAATTCGACTGCTCTCTCGGGATCGTTGGACTCGCTCCCGGGAAATTTTATGTGGCCGAAGGTCCCGTTGTCGAAAAGCGGCATCTTGGAGTACTTCGCATCGCACAGCCTGACGAGAAACGGGGTCTCGTTTTGTGGGTCGAGTGATTTACTTCCGCGAGGCGCCGTAGGATAGCTCTTCAGAGCCGTCACAGCTGGATCGGCGCATACGATTTCACTCCGCAGCGATCTCCGGCACAGCCTTGTTCCACTCGCCGGCCTCCGGCAGGTGAAACATGGAGAACGAGGTCTGGATCGGGTAGTTGCAGATGCAGCCAACCGAAAAACACGGCGCATTGAGAAGTCCACCCGCCGCGATGAGACTGGCGGAGCAGCCCGATCGAAGATTGCGGAGATTGTGTTGCTCGCGGGTTTCGATCTCGACGTAGGCGGCGCAGTTATCGCGGAGAAAGACGAGATTTTCACAGCCGACTGCGTAGTTGCAGCCGCCGCGGGTGAAAAGCCGCTCTGCATTCAAAACCTTTCCTGTCGCGGTTTCGTAGGTGTGGCCGACCTGATTGATGAACGTGTCGCCGGTGATGATGAGCGGCTGTTGGCCCTTGGATTCTTTCACCCAAACCTGATCGCCGGAATCGAGATCGAGCGCGACGGTTCGGGAATTTTTGCCGGCAAGAAGCAGATTTTTTTTCACCGCCGCGGCGAGCCAGTCATCCGAACCGCGCAGGCCGATGAAGTGGATGTTGCTCATTTCGGCGGGCGGATTGTCGAGGGTGAACTGCCATTTTTCGGCACCGGTTTTGGCATCGAGAGCGAGGACGGTGGATTTCAGTTTTGTCGTGTCTTCGCCGCGCCGGCTCATGGCCTGAATCTCGATCGGTGAATGCGAATCGATCGCGAAAACGGTGTCTTTCGCAATGGCGACGGCCGATGTGGAATAGCGAAGATCGGCTTTTCGCGACCAGAGTTGCGTTCCGCTGGCGCGATCAAAAACGACAAGCAATTCGCTTTCCCAGCGCCCCTGGTCGATGCGCTGAGATTCATTGAAACGCAATCCGATCAGGACCGTTTCGGCCGTGACGCGGATATCGGTCGCGTTGACCGGCTGATCTTCGGGCAGCTCGATTTTCAAATCCCACGTCGCTGAAACCTCGCCCGTTTTCGGATCGAGGACGTCGACGGTTCGACCCTGCGCCACGTAAATCGCGTCGGCCCACGAAACGTAACGCGCCGAGTCATCAACCTTCGTCTTCCACAGCAACCGCCCCGTGTAGCTGTCGACCGCATGCAAGGTGTTGCTCGCAACCTGCAACGCAAAAATCCGTCCGCCTGCTGCCTGCGGTTTCACGCCGTGGCCGTAATCCTTACGCTTGTGGAATCCGTGATCGACGCCGTCGCCGTACCAGAGAACGGCCAGTGGCGCTTTCACCAACTTGTCTGGCGAAAAATAGGAACGCGCCGCATCGCCCGTTTCGTGAGTCCAGTCAGCCGAATCAGGAAGCGGTCCCTCGCGCCGTTTGGTGGAAAAGGAGCCGTCCGATTTTTCGAAACACGCCACCCCCCCGTATGGCCGCAGCATTTCAAAAGTCTGCTCGTCCGGCACAACGCCCGGTTTTTCGGATGTGATCAGATTCGCGATGTAGGGCGGAATTTGAATCGTTGCCGGATCACCGACGATCGCCTGGAATTTGGAATTCAGTTCATCGTATTCGGCAAAACCACGACGAAGTTCATCGAGCTTCGCGCGATCCGGATCAATCGCGATCACCCGAAAATCTGTCCGTGTCACGAGACCGTGAACGACATCGCCATCCTCCACGCCGAGCACCAGCGCGTAGCCTTCGCTCGCTTTCGATTCTGCCAAAATCCGGCCCGTCCGGGAATCCGCAGGCGGCAGGCTGGTGTCGCGATCATCTTCCGGCAAGCCATAAACCAGCGCTTCGCGTTCCGCTTCTGAAAAACAAAACACCGCGCCGCTTTCTGAAACCGCGAACAGTTTCCCATCTGCCGCGAGCAGCTCAGCCGGTGTTTCCGGCAATTCTTTCGACCACGCGAGAACCGGTTTTTCCCCCGACAAATCAAGCGCGATCAGCGTTTTGTCGAAATGCGTGATGAGCTGATCGCCCGCCTTCAAAATCGCGTTTGGGGTGGCCTGAGCTTTTTTTTCTCCGATCCGTCCCTGGTATTCCCACAGCAGCGGCGCTTCCCACTTCGCAGGTTTCACCACATTTTCGCCTTCCGCTTTTTCGTAGCGCTCCGTTTTCGGCGCCGTAGGCGATTCCGTCGTGAAGAACCGACCGATAGCCGCAGCCCTTTTGAAATTTGTATTGGTAGTACGGCCCCTCAAATTCCTCCTTCTTTTTGCCGTCCCATCCCTTCGGCGCGTTGTCGCCCGCTTCCAAATACGGTGCTGCTCCGACCTCGAGCCCGGTTTTCAAATCCATCACCCCGCGTTCGCCAACCAGCGCCAGGTCACCGATGATCGAGACGCGGCTGTCGCCATTTCGATACCCTTGCACGAAATGCATCAGCTCACCCGTTTTGCGATTCAGCCGTGCCGGCATCGAGCGACCGTTTGCGACGATCAATTTGTCGCCCGCCAGGCTCATGTGTCCCTGTGGCGAAATCCCGGATTCGTGGAGATAATTGTGATCGATCCGTGTGTCCGGCAGGTAATGGCTGTTCGAGTTCGTCCATATCAGCTCACCGGTTTCGGCGTTCGCCGCAAAAACGAAAACGCCCATCGACGGCCAGATTCCCGATCCAAAGTACAGCGTTTTGCCGTCCTCCGAGATCACCGGGCCGCCGCGCACCGGCCAGAATGAAACGAGCCGTGCGTTCCCGAGGTGATGATATTCCGGGCGATCTTTCGGAGCCGCGCGGATTTTCCAAAGCTCCCCGCCCGATTTTTCATCGAGGCAATACAAATACCCGTCGTCCGATCCCGCGTAGATTTTTCCGCCCGCTGCGACCGGAGCGACGCGGACCGGTCCGTTGGTAAAAAAGCGCCATTTCTCCGAGCCGGTTTCCGAATCAAAAGCGGCGACCGATCCGTCATTCGGCGAGGCAATCACAATCGTTTTTCCGGAAACAACCGGGTGATAGGCCGCGTCAAAATGAAGCCGGTCCTCGTTCTCCCAGGCCATTCTCGGCCTCGGCAATTCCCGCGACCATTGCAGGTGAAGCTCACTCGACAGCGATTCCGTCGTCGTTCCCGAGCGCTGCGCGTCACCCCGCCACATCGGCCAGTCTTCCGCAACGAGGGAGGCAGAAAGCAGGAACAGCAGCAGAAGAGCTCGGATTTTCATCTCAACCGAATTTTACGTCCGGTGGCCGCACTGTCCAGACGGACGCCGGACTGGATTGCGTCAAAACGAACCAAAAGGGTTGGTTCGACGAACAGCCCCCGTTTGTTCGTGGAACCCGGTTTTTGAGGGATTCGAATTGGCAACGTAGGAAGGCTCTCCCGAGCCGTCAGAGCTGGTTTGGCGCGGAGGCTTCGGCAGGGCTTGATCAGACGGCTCGGGAGAGCCGTCCTACGTTTTGGGTCACTTCCCGTTTTTCCCAACAGCCTCCAAATAATCCAGCAGGCTCGCCATTTCGTGGACGGTGAAATTGTTCATCAGTGCGGGCGGCATCAGCGAATTGGGAAGGGTGTCGCGCTTGGCGATGTCGGATTTTTTAAAGGTATGTTCCTGGGCGGCGATGTCGCGGACGGTGACCTGTTCCCCCTGTTCGTTGGTGACAAATCCCATCTGGGTAGTGCCGTTTTTCAGGGTGAACAGGTTGGTCTTGAAACCCTGCGCGATCGTTTTATTCGGATCGATGATGGCCTCGGCAAGCTCGGGTCGCTTGTAAGTCTCGATGATGTTGCCGAGATACGGGCCTTTCTGCGGCTGATCCTGGCTGACGGTGTGGCAGGCGACGCAGGTGGCGCGAGCGTAAACCGATTCGCCGAGAGCGACGTCGCCTTTGTGCTTGATCGCAGCGGCGATGGCGTCTTTCGGATCGAGGGTGCCGATTTTCGGCGTCTTGTCGGCGCCTTTCGGCTGAATTTTCAGCGCCTTCGCAGCGGCTTTGGCGGCGGCCTGGACGGTCGGATCAGGCGAGGTCAGCGCGATCTGAATGCGGTCGTCGAGGAGCCGGTTTTTCGTGAAGGCGACGGCTTCGATGAGAACGGCCTGCTGCTTCGGATTTTGCCAGGCGGTGTCGACGGCCTTCTGGGAAAGATCGCGCGATTCGGGGCTGCCGTTCTTGCGGGAAGCGAGTTCGAGAACGCCTGCAGTCGCCCAGAATCCTTCGGGCGTGCCCGGTTTTTCGTGGGCGATTGTTTCCAGGGCGAGGTGGTGGTTTTCCAGCTTGGGCGATTTCAAAAATCCGCGGGACGCGTTTTCGACGCGTTTGTTGGCATCGGTGATGGCTTGTTTCGCATATTTCCCTTCCGATTTTTTCTTCACGGGGTCCTCGATTTTCTGGGTCTCAGTGAGCCGTTCCTCGGCTTTGCCAATCGCGCCCTGCAGTGTCCCGAGCGCGGCGAGCGACACTTCGAGAGCAGATTTTTCGTCGGTCTTCGCGAGCAACGTGACCGCATCGGCTATGGCATCGTAGCCGAATTCCTGACCGTCTGATTTGGCAACGCGAAGCAGAATCTGAATCCCTTCCGTCGGGATGGAATCGGCCGCGGCGAGCTGTTTCACAGCATCGGGGACGAGCTTCGGATTTTTCGCGGCGAGGCTGAGAATGCTATTCAATGCGTCGTTCGACTGGATCCGGTTGCTGCCCATTTCCTGAACGATAAAAGCGGCTTCTTCCGGTGTGGTCGATTCGAGAGTCGATTTCAGGGCGGCGAGAATTTTATCTGTCTCCGACCAGATCGTGAGTTGGTAATACGGTCCGCGGGTGTCGGGCCGGGTTCCCCAACTGTCGCCTTTCCACTCGGCTTCGCGCTGCGCGAGGCGGGCAAGAGCCATGATGACATTCCGGCGTGCGAGCGCGTTTTCCTCCGATTCGAGGCGGGAAAGGAGCGCGTCGACGACTTCGGGTTTGTGCATCCGCATCAGGGCGAAGGCGGCGTATTTTCCGCCGATCTCGTCATCGAGAATTGGGAGGCAGGCCTTGAAGTCGCCGGTTTTCGCGAGGGCCTGGAAAGCGACGTGGCGGACGCGCGGGTCTTCATCCCGGAGCAATGCACTGATCTGAGGCCCGGCGCCCGGCGCATCCAGGCGGGCAGCGGCGATGGCGGCTTCGGCCCGGGAACGCGGGTTTTCCATCGCGATTTCTGAAGCCATTCCAAAATTCAACAGACCGGTCGGGAAATTCTTGATCGGGAGATCACCCATCGCACGCATCGTATACGCGACAAGATCGGGGTCCTTGTTGAATTTCGCGATTTGATCCAGAACGGCGTCGGCCGTCTCCGGTTTCGTCCCGCGCTGCGTCAGCGTGAACAGCGCCGCGACCCGTGCTTCGAGCGGCTTCTCCGCATTTTCCGCGAGCTTCAAAAGCGCATCGGTCATGTCCTCGTTTGCCTCCCGCCGCAGCAGGGCGCGCTGCGCCGCGAGCGTCCTAACGTGGCTCGGCGATTCGAGGGCGGTGACGAGTTCGATGTCGGACAGCTTTTCGAAATCCGGCAACGGCTCGGGCGTGTAGCCCTTCGGTGTGACTCGGGCGATGTACCCGTGCTCAGCGCCGGCCCATTTGAAGGTCGCCGGACCGCGCCAGCTTGCCTGGTAAACCGCGCTCATGCCATCGACATCGGCGTCGGTGGGACGGGAAACCTTGATGAAATTTTGCGGCGCGGTGACTTCTTCGAAGCTCGCGCCGACCCGCTGGACGCTGTGCCGGAACAACCCCGCTTTTCCCCAGTCGCAGGTGAACGGAGACTTGTTCCATTGATCGGGAAAACCCGGTTCGTGAATGTAAACCGAGCCGCAACCGGAGCCGCCACCGTAATCAGCCAGCGGGTGGACGTGTTCGTCGGCGAAATTTTTGTAGAGCCGCGGATAGCCGTGATCCTCGAGCCCGGAAAAGTGGTGAAAGCGGACATCCCAGCCGCCACCGTCGTTCGTGTTGTCGCGCGCGAAAATGTCGAGCAGCGGACTGACAGGCGTCCCGAGGATGTTTCGCGTGCCTGTGGCGAACAACTCGAGGCCGGAGCCGTCGGGGCGAAACCGGATCACGCCGCCGCCACGATGCTGCAGCGTGCGGC
>JABDJT010000113.1 GCA_013003335.1 Verrucomicrobiales bacterium
TGGAAACGGCTGCTGGAACGCTCGCGGAACAACAATGACCGCCTCTTTTTCGTCGACTACGCCGCCGAAGTCGTCACGAAACCCAATGCGGAGACGTCCGTGTTCCCCGGAAACCGGAACCTGACCCGGACCGGCCTCGCGATGAACGATGTGATCGCCCTGGCCGACGAAGACCGGCACACGCGGATTCTCGCCTTCACGGACGGATACAGCACGGAGCCGCTCACGGGCGTTCCCGAAAAGCTCGAGGAACTCGGAATTCCCCTCGATTACCGGCTTCTCCGCGGCGAGGAGGAAGCCGATTTCCGGGTCACGAAATTTGAACTGCCGGCGCGGAAACAGATTGGTGAGCCTTTCGTGATCAACATCGGAGTGGCCGGCACGGTCGATGCCGAGGTGCCGGTCACGATCTTGCGGGGAGGAAAAGTTCTCATGGAAACGACCACGATCGTCCAGGCCGGAGTGGCGAACCTGCGGTTTACCGACCGGATCGTGAATCCGGGCGGCCACGAATACGAGGTCCGGATCGCCCCGCAGATTGACGCGCATCCGGGGAATAACACCTTCACGAACTGGATCGATATCGTGTCCGGCCCGCGGGTCGTGCTCGTTTCGAAATACCTGAACGACCCGATCGCCGAGGTGTTGAAAGGCCAGGGCTTCGAGGTGCAGCTCGTGAGCGATACCCTTTCCCTCCACGAAGGTTACCTGAGCGGCGCAAAGGCAGTGATCCTGAACAACGTCCCGGCCTACGAAATCCCGAACGAGTTTCTGGATGCGATGGATTTCTTCGTGACCGAGCAGGGTGGCGGATTTCTGATGGTCGGTGGAAAACACAGCTTCGGCGCCGGTGGTTATTTTGAATCGGCCGTCGATCCGCTTTTGCCGGTGACCATGGAACTGAAAAGCGAGCACCGGAAACTTGCCGTGGCTATGGCCATCGTGCTGGATCGATCGGGTTCGATGGGCATGACGGTCAGTTCCGGCCATACCAAAATGCAACTCGCCAACGAAGGTTCCGCCCGTGCCGTGGAACTGCTCGGAGGGATGGACGCGGTGACGGTTTTCGCGGTCGACAGCCAGCCGCACATGATCGCTCCGCTGTTGAACGTTGGCGAGCATCGCGGCGAGTTGGTCGGACGGATTCGGACGATCGAATCGATGGGCGGCGGAATCTTTGTCTACACCGGTCTGCAGGCGGCCTGGGATGTGTTGAAAAAGACCGACGTCGGCCAGCGGCACGTCATCCTGTTTACCGACGCCGCCGACTCCGAGGAGCCGGGTGATTACAAGAATCTCCTGGCCGAGATGATCAAAGAAAACTGCACGGTCAGCGTGATCGGCCTCGGCACACGGACCGATCCGGACGCGAAATTCATCGAGGACGTCGCCAAGCGCGGGAACGGCCGGATGTTTTTCACGAACGTTCCCGGCAATATCCCGAACATTTTCGCCCAGGAAACCGTCACCGTGGCGCGGTCCACCTTCATCGAGGACCCGATCGGCGCGCAGCCCACCGGCGGCTGGTATGAAATCGCCAGCCAGAACGTCGACTGGCTGAAAGAGGTGGACGGCTACAACCTGAGTTACATCCGCGAAGATGATTCCCAGGCGCTGATTTCGACCGATGAATACAAGGCCCCGCTGATTTCCTTTGGCCGGCGCGGGATCGGTCGGACCGGCGCAGTTTCTTTCCCGATGGGCGGAGATTTTTCCCAGCGCGTCCGCGACTGGGGCGGCTTCGGCGATTTCCTTCAGACCAAGACCCGCTGGCTCATGGGCGAAGACGCTCCCCCCGGCGTCG
This sequence comes from Verrucomicrobiales bacterium, assembly GCA_013003335.1. Classification (GTDB taxonomy): domain Bacteria; phylum Verrucomicrobiota; class Verrucomicrobiia; order Verrucomicrobiales; family DEV007; genus JABDJT01. The sequence goes on from JABDJT010000113.1 coordinate 1,805, forward strand.
GCATCCGCCACGAGCTGGCCGGCACGGAACTGACGATTGATCTGCTGTACGACGACGAGGAGTGGAACGACCGCTTTGCGACGCGTCCCCCGCAGGTCGCGCTCAGCCGGGCCAGCAACGCGGACAACGTCGAGAAACTCACCTGGGACCGGCTCGCGCCAGGGCATTACTCCGTCAAAACCGACCTGCAGGAAGGCGATCTCATTCGAGGCGCCGTGCAGATCGGGGATGTCGCCCTGCCCTTCGGTCCGGTGGTGGTCGGCACGAGCACGGAATGGGCCTTCGACGAAACCCGCGTCGCCGACCTGCGCAGCGCAGCCGAGGCGAGCGGTGGAGGCGAGATTTTGGAGCTGTCTGATGCCTGGCGGAAACCGGAGGTCAAAGCCTACGCCGGATTTCTCCCGTGGCTGATTTTTCTCCTGCTCGGCCTGGTCCTGACCGATGCCCTGATCACCCGCACCGGCTGGCAGTTCCCCGAATTTTCCTCTCTCCTGCAAAAAGCCTCCGCGTTCAAGCCTGCCAAAAAAGGCGACGATCCCCGCAGCGAAAAAGCCGTCGCCGAACGGCAACAAGCCGCCGAACTCGCCGCCGAGGAAAAGGCGAAAACAACGCCCTCCGCCAGGCCGACCGCCCCGCCCGAACCGGAGTCCGCCCCGGAACCAGCGAAGCAGAAAGAAGAGAAGCCAGATCCCGCTCAGGCCGCTGCCGACCGGAGAAGCCGTTTCGCGCGGGCGAAGAAGCGGAAATAGGATGCAGGGAAACTTCCCGCTTCTATGCGATTGCTCCGCAGCCGATTCCGCGCTAAAAATTCACCAGACACGACATGAACGCCTTCAGACTTTTCCTGCTATTCGTCACCTCCCTTGTTGTCATCGGATCGATCACATTGATCGCCCAGGACAAGAAGGGTCAGAAAAAACCGCAGACCTGGGCCGAGAAGAAGGCTGCCAAGTTCGCCGGGAAACCGACAGCGGATGAAAAAGAAAAGATTCTCGCCGCCCTCCCGGACAAGGCGACGAAGAAGCCCTCCAAGGTTCACAAGATTCTCATGATCGACCGGTGCGAGGGATTCATTCACAGCTCGATTCCGCACGGGAATTTTGCGATGGAGGAACTCGGCAAGAAGGTCGACACCTTCAACACCACGCTGGTCGGCACCTACGACCCGTTCACGAAAGAAAATCTCAAGCAATACGACGCGATCCTGTTCAACAACACGACCCACCTGAATCCGAGTGAAGAACAGCGGGAAGCCATTCTCGATTTCGTGAAGGGCGGCAAAGGGATCATCGGGCTGCACGCCGCGGGCGACAATTTCGGCAAATGGCCGGAAGGCGTGGCCCTGATCGGCGGCGTGTTTAACGGTCACCCGTGGAATGCCGGCGGAACATGGGCTTTCAAACTGGATGACCCGAATCACCCGCTCAACGCCGCGTTCAAAAAGGAAGGATTCTGGCACGCGAATGAAATTTATTGGTACAAGCCCGAGAGCTTCCAGGGTCGCGACAAACTGCGGGTGCTGCTCAGCCTCGACATGACCAAGCCGGCCAACCAGAAAGCGATCAAGCCGAAGGACAAGGAAAAAGCCGGCACCTCGCCGGACAAGGTCGACGTTCCCGTTTCCTGGATCCAGGAAATCGGCGAAGGCCGCGTTTTCTACACGAACCTCGGCCACCGCGAAGACACGTTCTGGAATTCGGCCGTGCTGCTCCATATTTCCGACGGGATCCAATACGCCCTCGGCGATCTCGAGGCCGACGCAACTCCTTCAGCGAAAGCCGGCGCGTTGAAGCCGATCCTGGCCCCGGAAAAAAGCGAGTAACCGTCGCTCGCCAGCTCCGTTTCCCGATTCCGAACCAACAGGGTACGTTCCCCAAACCAATCCTGTTGGATTGTTCCAGAGGCATCCTGCGGGAGCCGATTCCGGCTGTCTTCCATCCGCCGGCAAGCCTGCCTGCGGCCCTTTCGAGCTATGGCCGAAAAATTCGATCGGCCTGATTCTGTTACCGGATCAAGGCAATTATCGCTGAAATCCCTGCTACAATGGGGGTTTCGCGCGCCCCGGTCCCTCAAACCTCCGGAAGCACCTGCCCTGCAAGAATCAAGAAAAGTTTTGGTTTACAAGTATTTAAGATTCTTTAAGGGTTTTATCAGGACTCCGATCCTTAGAACTACTAAAATCCGCAAGAATCCTCATGAATGCTAGTACAAGTAAAGCCAAACACCTCTTCTTCTGGCTCTCCGGAGCCGGAGCCGATACACTCGAAGAATGCCCCAACTGGGAGCAGCGAAAATACGTCGCCTTCGGCGCGACGGTTCTCGTGCCGACCATCTTCGCTTTCATTGCGTGTGCCTACGCGCTTTCGACGTTGACCGACAACTGGTCGATCATTCTCCCTGTGTCGGCCGTTTGGTCGTTCATTATTCTGACCATCGACCGCGCGTTGCTGGCAACCTACCGATCCTATCAATCTTTCTTCCGGAAAATGGGGCAGTTCTTTCTCCGGATTCTCGTCGCGATTCTCATGGGGCTGACGATTTCCCACCCGCTGACGCTCTTGCTGTTCAATGATTCCGTGACCTCGGTCATTGAGGAAGAGCGGGAAACGGAAATTGCCGGCGTTCGCGACACCGCCATCGTCGATAAGAAAGTCGTCGAGGACAAGATCGCTGCCCTGGAAACGGACATTGCCGATCAGCGCCAGAAATTCGAGGACACCTTCCGCGCCGAGTTTCTCGTCGAAGACACCTCCGTGGCCGATCCGGATCCATCCGCGGAACTCGATCCCGATTTGAAGCAGCAGCACGACGAACGCGTCGCCAATGACACGGCCGGATTCCGGCAGAAAGTCGCCGATATCGACGACGAGACCGCCAAGCTGACCGCGAGTTATACGACGGTGCAAACGGATCTCGATCACTGGCAGACGGAGTTTGAGCGCGAAGTCAACGGGCAGCGATCCGGCATCATTGGGCTCGGTCCCCGTGCCCGCAGCATTCGCGATGACCAACTCGCCTGGCGGCGTGAGGAAGCGAAGCGTCTCGGTGAGTTGCTCGCAACCATGACCAATCAGAAAACCGACCTGCAGACTCAAATCAAGTCGACCGAGGATGCGATTCTTGAGGAGTTTCTCGTGATCGCCGCCGACCGGGCGGAGCGCCAGAAAGCGGAGCGCGAACGGGTTGCGGTGCTGAAACAGCAGGTCCAGGCCCAGCAGGCCGGTCAGTTCGTCGAGCAGCAAAACACGATCCGGTCCACGATTGCCGCGCAAATCGATACCCGACTGGCCGAGATGGAACGCCTCCAGGGCGAACTCGCGTCCATCGGCACGCAGGAACAGGAGCGGATCGACGCGATCAAGGCCGAACCCCGCCGCGATATTATTCATCAGACCCTGGCTCTCCACGGGATGTTCGGAAACGGCGAAGAAGGCGGAAAATTCGCGTTGATCGCCTACCTCGTGCTCGGATGTCTGTTCATGCTGGTGGACACGATTCCCCTGGTCGTGAAATTTTTCTGCAAGGCCGGCCCCTACGACACGCTGGTGGATTGTGAAGAAGTCCGCTACGACCGCGAGCGGAAGGCTTTCCTCGAGAGCTATCACAAATACATGGATGAACTCGCGGGCGGGAAATTGTTGCACCTTACCCAGAACAAACCGCTGGAGCGGGCTTTCGTCGAGGGAATCGACCAGAGCAAATCAGCCAACGCCTTCCTGGAACACCTGATGGATCTGGAATCCTCCTTCCAGGGCCGGGTCGACCAGGAACAGGAGCGTCTCGCCTCGGCCGATGCCTCCAAATCCAGCCGCAGCGCCGAAATGCTGGAAGAATTCTCCGACACGTTCTACTCCAATATGCGCACGCAGATGGAGTCGTTCTTTGATCGCGACGCCGTGAAAGCCGCGGCAGCCTCGCGAAGCAGCTGAGGAGGAACTCAGGGATCGTCCCCGTTTTCCGGAGGGTAAAAATCGATGGCCAGCCCGGAATTTTTTATCTGCCCGGAATGCGGGGACGAAGTTCCCGTGGGCCCGGCCGGTTGTCCGCGCTGCAATGCGGCGAATGACAACCGCGAGGACGACGAAGATGCCCTGTACGATGGACTCGACCTGCCCGACGAGCCGGACGATTTCGACTACGAGTCCTTCGTGGCGGAAGAATTCGGCGGTCCCCCGAAGCGGAAAGGGAAAGAGTGGTTCTGGTGGGCAGTCGCCGTCGTCACCCTGATCGCCTTTGCCCTGCTTTCTGTGCCGACCTGTGCAGCAGCGTGAGCGAAATCCAAACCGGGCTTTACCAGCCTTCCGTGATCGACGGAATATGGCCGCGCTGATTGGCATGGGGGCAGCGAACTACGGGCCGCCCGTTGACGGGAATGTGATTTTCCCAGACATAGGCTTTTCCGCTTTGCGGACAGCACGGAGCTGTGGAAAATGGCAACGCTTTTCCGCTTTTCAATTCAAGCGGAAGCGGATCCCCGGCCTGCAGACGCTGCTCCGCCTGGTAGGCACGAACGCCACGCTGGACTTCCGTGATCCGCTTGATACAGGCGCTTTTCTGAGCCCCCTGCTGATAGGACGCGACACAGGCTGTGATGGTCCCGATCAGTCCGATGACCACGGCGGCGACCAGTCCGATTTCGAACAAAGCGTGGCCGCGGGATTGGAGGAATGGGGGAGAGGTTCCAGAATCCTTCATTTATCGTTAATTCTATTAATTATAAAAATTACAAGACCGAACAACAAGTGTCAATCTCTTATTTGAGCCACCTCCCTTTTCTCAAACTCCTGAAAGTGAGTTGATTACGTTAGGAAACCGGGTCTCTGGCCTTCGCTGCATTGAAGTGGGGCAGACGAAATTCGCGGTCAGGAGCGGCGGGAGCCTCACCTCCCGCCGCCTGAACCCGATCTTCTCAATCTAGGGGAATTCGAAGAACGGACGTAGAGCCTGAC
>JABDJT010000172.1 GCA_013003335.1 Verrucomicrobiales bacterium
GCTCTCCTGAGCCGTCTTCACAAGCCCTGCCCATTGCTTCCGCCGCCGGTCCGGATCTGACGGCTCGGGAGAGCCGTCCTACGCCACCCTTCGAAGGGCTGAATGTTCTCTTAGCCCTCCATTTTCCCTTTTCGTCGTCCCGTCAACAAACTCACCAGCCAGCCTACGCTCAAATTCACCACCAACGCTGCCGGGCCGATCCACTGGAAGCTGACGGGGTCGGGAGCGCGGGTGACTTCTTCGCCGGTCTTGGAATCCGTCACGGTTTCCAACGCAACGCCGAAGGTGGCGGGATCGACGCCGAATTTCGTAGCGAGCAGGGTGACGATGGGGCCGGAAAAGGCGATCGAGGCGGCCACCGTGGTGCCGCAGAACCAGCCGACCCAGACCCCGGCCGGGGTAGCGCGCTTGAAGAAGAGGGCGAAAACAAACAGGCAGAAAATCGGCACGGTGAGGAGATTCACGGTCTTGCCGGTGGTGGCGGTAATGTTGCCGGGGACGTGCTGAATCAGTGAGCTGCCGATGATGACGATCACTCCGATGACGACAGCGAGAATCCGGGCGAAGCGAATGTGTTGTTCCTCGGACAACGGCGTTTTGCGAAAGCGGTCCACGAAATCGCTGGAGACGACGGCGGTAATGGAGTTGACGCCGGAATCCATGCTCGACATCGCGGCGGCGAACAGCCCGGCGGTCACGAGCCCCGCCACCACCGTGGGCAGGTGGTAACCGATGAAGCGCGGGAAGACATCGTCGGCGTTCGTTTTCAGGGAAAATCCTTCGGGCAGCAACTGCGGGTTCGCCTGGAAATAACCGAGCATGGCAAAACCGGCAAAACCGAGTGTCACCCCGACGATGAGGGCCACGATCAGCTGCAGGCCGATCGATTTGCGGGCAGCCTTGGCATCTTTCGTCGCCATAAAACGCTGGATCGAAACCTGGTCGCCGCCCGAGGTCGCCACGTACCAGACCAGCACGGAAATGATCGTCCCGATCCAGCTCACGCGCGTTTTCAAATCGGTCGGAAAAAACGGCTGATCCTTGTCCCAGTTCTCCTGCCACTCGGTCGGAAACCAGCTGAATCCTTTCATCTCGATCGACACAATGATGATCACCATCAGCGCACCGCCGTAAAGGAGAATGGTCTGCATCAAATCCGTGATCACCACGGCCCGCAGGCCGCCCATCGACGCGTAGAAAAGAGAGATCGCCCCCGCCACAACGACGATGATCGGGATGTATTGCCGGTCGATCCCGGCGATGTAGGAAAAGGCCTTGGCTGCCGCGAAAATCAAGAGCGACATCCACACAAGCCGAAGCAACAGGAACATCGTCGCCCCCAGCAGCCGCGCCCCGACGCCCAGGTTTTCCTCCAGCAGTTCATACGCGCTCGTCACCCGCTGCTTCATGTAGACCGGCAGCAGAACGAACCCGACGATCAGGAAAATGAAGGGGTAGGCGAGATACTGCACCAGGTAGACCGGGCCTTTCCCTGTGACCTCTCCCGGCAGCGAGAGGTAGGTGATCGTGCTGAGCAGGGAGGCAACCAGCGACACCCCGATCAGCATCGGGTTCATTTTCCCCGACCCCGTAAAATATTCCGCCGTCGATTTCTGCCGTTTCCCGAAATACCAGCCGAGAAACACCGTCGCCGTGGCATACATCGCGATAATTCCCCAGTCGAGAAAGGTCAGGCCTTCATCAGTCATGCAAGGTTGATACACCGGTTCCGCCCCGCGGGGCAATCACGAACCACATCACGGAATGCCGGTTCCCGTTCACCTTTTGCTTTACAAAGCCGGTAAATCAAATACTGTTCAAATAAACAGTTTCACCATGCCCGAATTCATCAATGCCCGCGGACGCGGAACGGTCGATTCACCGCCGAACCGCTTTGAAAAAAATGCTGTCGAAACCGATGACGGTGCTCTCGAGGAAATCGCCCGGGTTGATCCGGACTTCGAAAAATCGCGGCCGGCGACCGAATTTTTGCGGGATGAAACGCAATCGATCATTTCGAAAAACAACAGCCCGGACCTCGGATTCGACGCGAGCCTGAATCCCTACCGAGGGTGCGAGCATGGCTGCGCCTATTGCTACGCGAGGCCCTACCACGAATTTCTCGGGTTCAATTCCGGGATCGATTTTGAAACGAAAATCATGGTGAAACCGAATGCTGCAGAGCTGCTCGAATTCGAACTGGCCTCGAAACGCTGGAAGCCGCAGAACCTGGCCTGCAGCGGGGTGACGGACTGCTACCAGCCGATTGAGCGCGAGGCAAAAATCACCCGAGCCTGCCTCGAGGTGGTGAATCGCTTCCGCAATCCGGTCGGGATCGTCACGAAAAATGCCCTGGTCACCCGTGACATCGATGTTTTACAGGAGTTGGCGGCCTTCAATTGCTCCGCCGTCGCGATTTCGCTGACTTCCCTCGACGCGGATCTCTCCGGAACACTCGAACCGCGTGCCTCGCGTCCGGCAGGCCGGTTGCAGGCGATCCGGAAACTGACCGATGCGGGAATTCCCGCCGGAATCTCGCTTGCGCCGGTGATTCCCGGGCTGAATGATCATGAAATTCCGGCGATTCTCGAAGCGGCAGCCGACCACGGGGCGCAGTTCGCGAGCTACACGGTCTTGCGTTTGCCCTACGCGGTGAAAGACGTGTTCTCCGGCTGGCTCGACCGGTTTTTTCCCGACCGGAAGGAACTCGTGTTGGGACGGGTGCGGGAAATGCGGGGTGGCCGCGACTTGAACAACTCGGAATTTGGTCTGCGAATGAGGGGGGAGGGGATCGTAGCGGATCAAATCAACCAGATGTTCAAAGTCGGCGCGAAACGGGCGAAGTTGGACCGGGGGCGCGTAAAATTGACCACAGAACATTTCCGCCGGCTGCAGCCCGGGCAGTGCGAACTCGACTTGTTTTAGTCGTCCGCTTTTTTCAGCCACTGCAGGCAGTACTTGCGCGGTTTTTCAGTCTGGAAAAAATCGAGGAACTGCTGCGCGGCCGGGCACCAGTCCGATTCAGCCGCCAACTGGAGGGCTTCGGACAGAATTTTCTCCGACCTCAGCACAGCGCGGAACACCGCCTTGATCTCTTTTCGTTCCTCCGGCGAAAACCCGCCCCGTTTCAGGCCCACGACGTTCATTCCGGCGACCCGGTTCACCCGAGCGCCGACAAGGAACGGCGGGAGGTCCAGGCTGAACCCGGAATTGCCTTGCGTGATCACGAAATCGCCGATCCGGATGAATTGGTGAAAAACCGACCCGCCACCGAGGAAACATCGATTTCCCAGCTCGACATGCCCGGCCAGCAGGCAGTTGTTGGCGATTACATTTTCGTCTCCTACCAGGCAATCGTGCCCAAAATGAGCGCCGGTCATGATGAAGTTTTTCGTCCCGACTCTTGTCCGCTGACCTTCGAGCATGCTGCGGTGAATCGTCACATATTCACGAATCTCGTTCTCCGGCCCGATCGTTAGCCCCGTCGGCGTCGATTTGTCAAAATCAACGGATTGTGGATCCGCCCCGAGAATCGCTCCTTTGCCCACGAAACAGTTTTCGCCGATTTCCACGTCTCCCTCGATGTGCACGTGCGGTCCGATCCGGCAACCGTCCGCGATCCGCGCCCCGGCTTCGATAATCGAATACGGGCCGATTTCCACATCGCCGCCGATCTCAGCGGCGGGATCGATCACAGCAGTCGGGTGAGCGTTCATAGACCGGGCAGTTGATTTACCCAAAATGCTACGCCGGTCAACACCGGTTTTCGAACCAGCCGGGTTTGTTTTGCGAACCGACCCTGTTGGATTGGTTTTTTTGACGAAGGCCGAACCCCGCGCGAGGTTCGCGGATCATGGCAGAAGAATCCAAACCGCTTTCCCCCGGCGTCCGCATCTCAGCGTTGATTGTGTTTCTCGGAATCGGACTTGGCGCCTTCGGGGCGCACGCACTACCCGAATCGGCGAATGAATCGACCTGGAAAACCGGGAGCCTGTATCACCTCTTGCACGGTCTCGCCCTGTTCGTCCTCGCCCTCACGGGAGAATGGCCCCGGCGGAAAGTCGCCCGCATCTGCTGGATGATTGGAATCCTGTTGTTTTCCGGCAGCCTGTATTTGCTGACTTTTCCCGATATGCCGCGCTGGCTCGGACCGGTGACGCCGCTGGGCGGGCTTTCCTTCATGGTCGGCTGGCTGGCGATCGTGCTGACTCGTGAAGGACCGGGAAAACCCGTGTGATGGGCCCAAAAAAAGACAGCACCGGCGGCCCTCTCCTGCCCCCGGTGCTGCATAAAAGGGTGAACAAAAAGAATTTTTGTCCTCCCCCCACCTTATGATGACGAAAGTTAGCCAAAAAGTTACATTTATTTTAAGAAACACGCAGTAAGGGGCGGAATAGGAACCCGTCTATAGAGCAGCCACCATGAGTAACCTCTCTGATCCTGAACCCCTTGGGCCGCTTTTTCCAAAGGATGAATACAACCGGAAATTGGAAGCCAATGTGCACCCGCCGGACTGGGAGAATCCCGTGCCAAGTGGCAAATACAACCTGGTGGTGATTGGCGCGGGCACGGCCGGTTTGGTCTGCGCCGCGGGAGCGGCAGGAGTCGGCGCAAAAGTGGCGCTGATCGAACGCGATTTGATGGGCGGAGATTGCCTAAACGTGGGTTGCGTGCCATCAAAGGCGATTCTTGCGTCCGCTCACGCGGCTGCCGCAGTCCGGGACGCGGGCGAACTGGCTATTCGCGTGCCCGAAGGGGAGGTGAAGTCGGATTTTCCGGCCGTGATGGAGCGGATGCGAAAACTGCGGGCCGGCATTTCGCCGCACGATTCGGCGGAGAGGTTCAGCGATTTGGGGATCGACGTTTACCTGGGACAGGGAAAATTTTCCGGTGAAAACACGATCGAAGTGGAAGGACAAACGCTTCATTTCAAAAAAGCGGTGATCGCGACTGGGGCCCGCGCCTCAGCTCCGCCGATTTCGGGGCTCGACAAGATCGAGTATCTCACGAACGAAACGCTGTTTTCGCTGACCGAAATGCCGGAACGGTTTGCCATTGTCGGAGCCGGTCCGATCGGCTGCGAGATGTCGCAGGCTTTTGCCCGGCTTGGCTCACAGGTGACTTTGTTCGAGGTGACCGATCAAATCATGGGAAAGGAAGACGCCGACGCGGCAGCTGTCGTGCAGCGATCACTCGAAAAAGACGGGGTGAAGATCGTGCTGGGCGAAGACGATCTCGAATTCTCGCCCAATGAAGATGGCACGATCCGGGCCGGGGACGAATTGTTCAATCGCGTTCTGATCGCCGTCGGGCGCGCGCCGAATGTCGAGGGATTGAATCTTGAAGGGGCCGGCGTCGATTTCGGCAAAAAAGGCGTGACGGTGAATGACCGATTGCAGACCACCAACAAGGACATTTTCGCTGCCGGCGACATTTGTTCCCACTACCAGTTCACTCACGCCGCCGATTTCATGGCGCGCACGGTGATTCGAAACGCGCTGTTTTTTGGGCGGTCGAAGCTGTCCGATCTGACGATCCCGTGGTGCACCTACACCGATCCCGAGGTCGCGCATGTCGGAATCCTGGCCTCGGAAATCAACGACGAGGACCACGATACCTATCGGGTTGACCTGAAAAACGTGGATCGGGCGATCCTGGAAGGTTCGACCGATGGATTCGCGAAAATTCACACCGAAAAAGGGAAGGATAAGATCGTCGCCGCGACTGTTGTCGCGAAAAACGGCGGTGATATCATCAGCCAGGTGAGCCAGGCCATGCAGGCGGGGATCGGGCTGGGGAAAATTGCCAACACGATCAGCCCCTACCCGACCCAGGCTGAGGTGATTCGGAAGGCGGGCGACCAGTATTCCAAAACAAGGCTGACCCCGACTGTGGAGAAAATCTTTCGAAAGTGGCTGGAATTCGCGCGCCGCTGAAGAATCGCGGTTTTTGCCGGCTTGCACGGAATTGCAGCAGCGCCCAAGATCGCGAGCATTGCTCCGATGAAGATTACCGAAATCGAAACGCTGGTTTGCCATGCCCGGATGCGAAACTGGATTTTCGTGAAGGTCGTGACGGATCAGCCGGGCCTGATTGGCTGGGGCGAGGCAACTCTCGAATGGCACACGCGGGGAGTCACCGGGGCAATCGAGGATTTGAAACCGCTCCTGATCGGTGAGGATCCGCGACGCATCGAGCATCTCTGGCAAATGATGTGGCGGCAGCATTTCTGGCACGGCAGCGGAGTGACGCGATCGACCGCGATTGCCGGCATCGATTTGGCGCTGTGGGATATTGCCGGGAAAATTCATGGCGTGCCCTGCCACGAACTATGGGGCGGCCGGGTGCGTGATTTTGTCCGGCTCTATTGCCACCTCGGCGGTGGAAATCTCGAGCAGTTTTACGAGACCCCGGTCGATCACGCCAAGCAGTTTGGAGAGCTGGCACAAGCGGCGGTGGAGGACGGATTCAGCGCGTTCAAATCGATGGCAGTCCCGCCAACGATGCCGATTGAGGGAGCCAAACCGGTTCGCGCGGCGGAGGCCTGCGTTTCGGCGATGCGCGAGGCTGTCGGCGAGGAGATCGATATCATGGTGGACTGTCACGCGCGTCCGTCCCCGGCGATGGGAATGCGTTTTGCGAAGGCTTTGGAACCGTTCGAGTTGTATTTTTTTGAAGAACCCTGCTGGCCGGAAAATCTCGAAAGTCTCGCCGCCATCAACGCGGCCGTTTCCACGCCGATCGCAACGGGCGAGCGTCTGACTCACCTCGCGGCGTTCCGCGACTTGTTCGAGGTTCGCGGCTGCGAAATTTGCCAACTTGATCTCACTCACTGCGGCGGATTTACCGAGGCCCGTCGAATCGCCGCTCTCGCTGACGTCCATCGAATTGCGCTGGCACCCCACAACCCGCAGGGTCCGGTCAGCACGGCGGCGTCGCTGGAATTCGGGTTTTCCCAGCCCGGCTATATCATCTGCGAATCAGTTCATAACGACGTGCCGTGGCGGGACGATGTCGTGCAGGAAGGATTCAGCGTGGACCAATCGAACCGCACTGTAACTCCGAATCAGAAACCCGGTCTCGGAGTGGAAATCAACGAGGACGAAGTCCGGAAACACCCTTTCGAGCAGGAGATTCCGCAGCGCGTTTTTTACGAAGACGGAGCCGTAGGGGACTGGTGAGTGCGAGATTTTACGAAAAAACGATGGCACTACAGCTTCCAGCATTTCGCGGCCGGTTCGGGATCGCCCGCTTTGACATCACGCCTCCCGTCGGAGTGTATTCGCGAAACTGGGGGGCAGCAAAACACGACACGGCGGAGTCAATCCATCGCCCGCTCGGGCTGACGGTCCTGACATTTGCAGAAAAATCCGGCGGTCCACCGCTTGTTTTCCTGGATGCCGATCTGGGATGGTGGCGACCGCTGACGCTGTTTTACAGGCTGCAAAAATGCCTGCTGGAGGAATTTTCGCTTCCTTCCGAGCGGCTGATTTTCGGGCTGAGCCACACGCATGCCGGGCCGCCGCTGATGGAAGCGGACGATTCGCTGCCGGGCGGAGAGTTGTTGCAAGAGTGGCTGGATAGCTTTTTTGAAACCGCCGTCGAAACCGTGCGGGACGCGTTGGGAGATCCTTTTTCCGGGATTCTTGAATGGGGAACGGGGACGTGTGATCTCGCGGCGGTTCGGGATTTTCCGGATCCGGATCCTGATAGACACCGTATGATTTGCGGATTTGAACCGGCCGGAGAACCGGATGACACACTTTGGGTGGGCCGACTAACGGACGAATCCGGAAAAGCGCGCGCCACGATCGTCAATTACGCCTGCCACCCGACGACTCTGGCCTGGGAAAATCGTGCCATTTCCCCCGACTACCCCGGAGCGATGCGGGAACTCGTCGAATCCAAAACCGGAGCGCCCACGCTGTTTTTTCTCGGCGCCTGCGGGGAACTGGCTCCGCGGAATCAATACGTGGGCGATACAGAAATCGCGGATCGGAACGGACGGCAACTGGGATTTGCAGCTCTGGCGGTGCTGGAAAGCCTTGATTCGCCCGGCACGGAGTTTGAGTATGCCGGCACGGTGGAATCCGGTGCACCGCTGGCGGTTTGGAAATCGCAGCCACGAGGCGAATTTCCGGAAACCATTTCTGCGGTGCGGCGAATGGTCTCGCTCCCATTAAAAAACTGGCCTTCCGCGGCGGAGTTGGAGAATGAGCGGGCGGCAAACGAAGACCGGGCATTGGAAGAACGGCTGCGGCGAAAGCGGGATATCCGGCGGACGCTCGGCGATGGCGATTCGTTCGACCTGCCAATCTACGCGTGGCGGATGGGCGACGCTGCGCTCGTAGGCTGCTGCTGCGAGGGGTATTCGATTCTGCAGAAAGAAATCCGCAGCCGGTTCCCCGACCGGGCCATTTTCTGCCTGAACCTGATCAACGGATCGATCGGCTATTTGCCGCCTGCCGATTTATATGATGTAGATGTATACCCCGTCTGGCAAACGCCATTTGATCGTGGTTGCCTCGAGAACGTGATCGAATCCATGTGTGACGCCCTTTCAGATGTCTTCGCCGGGGAATAACGAAAAACGACCAACGGCGGTTCGCCACGAGGTGCTGACCTGGCTGGTGCTCGCCGCCGCATTTGCATATTTGCCCCGCAACGCCGTCGGCGTGGCGGAAAGCACAATCCGCGAGGATTTGGGCCTGACATTGCAACAATCCGGCTGGTTCATGAGCGCGTTTTTCTGGTCCTACGCGCTGTGCCAGGTCCCGAGCGGTTTGGTGGCGCAGAAATTCGGAACCCGAATCGCGCTGCCGGTTTTTGCGTTTGGCTGGTCCGCTGCAGCGTTTGGAATCGGTGTCGCACCGGCGTTTTTGGTGCTGATTCTCGCCCAGCTGGTCATGGGCGTCGCCCAGGCCGGGCTATTCCCCGCGGCCACAGTCTCGGTGGGGAACTGGATTTCGCTGGCCCGCCGATCGATTGCCTGCGGATTGCTGGCGGCCGGGATGCAGGTTGGTGCCATCGCCGCGAGCGGCCTAACCGGCCGACTGATTGAGCCGATCGGCTGGAGGTGGGTTTTTGTGATTTATGCGATTCCCGGGATCCTTCTCGCCGCCGCGGTGTTTCGGTTTTTCCGGGACAAACCGGAAAATCATCCCCGGGTGAACGAAGCGGAACTGGCCGTGATTCAAAGAGGGAAGGAGAAGGATTCCGATCCCAATTCCGGCCGGGCTGACCTCGCTTCCTGGCTGGCGATCGCGGCGAATCCTTCGATCTGGTTTTTGTGCGGCCAGCAGATCTGCCGCGCTGCCGGATACATGTTTTTCGCGAGCTGGTTCCCGACATTCCTGCAGGAAACCCGGGGCGTTTCGGTGGCAAATTCGGGGTATCTTCAGGGGCTCGTCCTCGCCGGGTCACTGACCGGTGCCATCCTCGGCGGGACGATCACGGACTGGATCTGGCGGAAAACCGGGAGCCTGCGTGTCAGTCGTGGCGGAGTCGGTGCGGCTGCGCTGGTGGTTTGTGCGGGGTTGATTCTCGGCGCGTGGTTCGTGAAAAGCGTAGCGGTTGCAGCAACACTTCTCGCAGTCGGAGCGTTCATGGCTGCATTGGCAGGGCCGGCCGGGTACACTTCCGCGATCGACATCGGCGGGCAGCGCGTCCCCCAGGTGTTCGGCTTGATGAATATGAGCGGAAACCTGGCAGCCGCCGCCAGCCCGGCCCTGGTCGGATTTCTCTTCACGAAAACGGAGAATTGGAATTTGATCCTCCTGATCTTTGCCGCGGTCTATTTCGCCGGTGCCATCTGCTGGGTGTTCGTGAAACCGGAACGAAAGGTGGGCTGACGCTTACCTGATTTTCCGGTTGGCGTTAATGCCCAGCGCGGCCAGGCCGGCGATGAGATAACCGGCGGCAAGGAAGTAAAACACCTCGTGCCAATCGTTGTTCGGGTCCCACTTTTCGCGGATCACAGGGATGATCATGATGACGAAAAAGGCGCCGAGATTTCCCCACATGTTCCCCCAGCCGAATACGGCTGCCGTGTTTTTCCCGCCGACATCCTGCATGTAGGCCCAGATCGCCGGAACGCTCAGGTCGGTTAGAAAGGCGATCAGTGACATTGCGATGATGAAACTCCACGCGCCTTCCAGCCCGAGGCTCAAAAGGTAAGTGGCTACGGCAGTCGCGTAGCAAAGCACCAGCGGCAGCGAACGCCCCCAGCGGACGCCCATCCGTTTCGTGAAAAAATCGGTGACACGCCCGCCGCAGAGCATGCCGACGATTCCCGAACACAGCACGATCGTCGACATCAGTCCGCCGGTCTTGGCTTCGACTTCTTTGACATCCTGCAGGTAGGTCGGCAGCCAACTGATGAGGAATGCCCAGCCGACGTTGATCCCGGCCTGCAGAACACACATCAGCCACATCGTCGGACTTTTGATCAGCGGCAAGAGCGGGGGGAATGGAGTTTTCCCCCCGGGCGACGCATCAGGATCATTCGCGGAAATCAGGGCCTGCTCCGCGTCGTTCGAACGCGGGTGTTCGGTCGGCGTTTCGCGGAACAGTTTCCAGAAAAGAAGAGCGACGAAAACGCCGGAGGTTCCGTACAAGATCAACACCCAGCGCCAGCCGAGATGATCTTTCAGCAGCCAGGCCGTCAGGACCGGAGCGATGGCGCCACCGAGCCGGCCGCCAAAGGAAACGATGCTGCTGGCCGTTCCGCGCACGGGGAGCGGCGTCCAGCGCTTGATCAGGCTGCCGGCAGCCGGATAGCAACCGGCCTGGGCAACTCCAAAAATCAGACGGGCGGCGATCACCATCACGAATCCCGTCGCGAGGCCGGTCAAAATCGTGCAGGCCGACCAGAGCAGGATATACAGGGGCAGCATCCGTCGTGCTCCGAACCGGTCGGCCATCCAGCCGGCCGGCACCTGCATCAGCGCGTAGGTGAAAAAGAAAACCGACATGATCAGCCCGGTCTTTTTTTCCGTCAGGCCCAACTCGCTCCGAAATTCCTCCAGCTTCGCGATTTCCGCGATGCAGATCCGGTCGAGATACATCAACACCGCTGCAAGAGTCGTCACGCTGATAATCTCGTAACGCACGCGTGTGGGGCTTTGAGAATCTTCGGCCATTCGCGGACGGTATGAAAATCCGGAGACCGAGACAACGCCAAACGAAGCAACAGGGACGCGCACGCGGGGTTTTTCGGATCGTTTTCGAAATAGTTTGGCGGCACACTGAATCATGAATGCGCTCATCCCGGCGCGGCGAAATTTCGCCTGCGCGCTTTCCTGCCTCTTGCTGTTTACCTTTTCTGCCCGGGCCGATGACTGGCCGACTTATCTGCGGGATAATCAGCGGGTCGGCGCATCGACCGAAAATCTCGAATTTCCGCTGAAGCCGGACTGGACGCTCTCTCCGCCGGAAAAACCGGAGCAGGCCTGGCCGGGTCCGGAAGGCCGCGAGATTGAGCGAAAAAAACTGCGTCGCCGGAACACGTTCGACGATGCGTTTCATGTCGCGGTTGTCGGTGACCGCCTGTATTACGGATCTTCGGTCGACCACCAGGTTCACTGCTTGAATCTCGAAACCGGGGAAACGATCTGGACGTTTTTTACCGAAGGGCCGATTCGGCTCGCGCCGACGATTCACGAAGGAAAACTCTACATCGGGTCGGACGACGGCTACGCCTATTGCCTGGACGCGGGCGATGGCTCGCTCGTTTGGAAAATGCGGCCGGGTCCGTCGGATGAGCGAATCATCGGTCGCCAGCAATTCGTTTCGCGCTGGCCGGTCCGGACGGGCGTTTCGATTCAGCCGGATGCAGAACACGGAGCAGTGGCCTATTTCGGCGCGGGCGTTTTTCCGCACGAACTGGTTTATCTTTACGCGGTCCGCGCTTCGGACGGTGAGGTGATTTGGAAACTGGACAACATTTCGCAGGATTCGGCGGGCCGAAATGATCTGTCGCCGCAAGGCTATCTTTTGACGACGGACGAGATTTTGGTGGTTCCGTCAGGGCGATCTTTGCCGGCGGTTTTCGATCGAAAGACGGGGAAATTTCTCCATAAGAAAAATCATAGCTGGCGTCGCGATGCCGGCGGCGTGGTGGGCAGCACGCAGGCCCTTTTGGCCGATGGACAGATTTTTGCGTGGGGTGCGCACCATGTCCTCGCGATGGATCAGAAGAATGGGAATGTCGGGTTCGGTTATTTCCAGGGCCACCAGATGGCGGTCGACTCGGGCGAGTTTGCCTACATCGCAGACGGCACGCACATTTCCAAAGTCGATCGTGATGTCTACGGAAAAGCATCAATACAGCTGCACAGAATCAACGCGGAGATCGCGAGATTGTCGTCCGGTTTGAGAATCAAGCCCGAGGACAAAGAGAAAATCCAGGCGGATTTGGACAAGGAAAAAGCGAAGAAAGAAAAGCTGGATGGCGTCGGCTTTGCCTGGAAAACGGAATCGCCGCACGAATCGCGTCTGATTGTTTCGGGCAACGCAATGTTTACGGGCGGGCAGGACGAGGTCGTGGCGTTCAGCACGGAAACCGGCGAGAAAATCTGGAGCGCGGGTGTCGATGGCGAGGCCCGTGGCCTGGCTGTCGCGAACGGTCGATTGATCGTTTCGACGACGACGGGCGACATTGTTTGTTTTTCTCCCGATGGCGACCGGAAGGAAGTCGAAAAAGCTGTCCGCAATCCGTTTCCCGATGACGACGTTGCCAAAGATTACGCCGATGCAGCGGAAAAGATCCTGGCCGCGACGGGGGTGAGGCGGGGTTTTTGCCTCGTTGTCGGAGCCGAAAACGGGCAGTTGGCCTACGAACTGGCGAAGCGGACCGACCTGGAGATTTACGCCGTCGAACCGGATGAAAAAAAGGTGGAAGCGGCGCGCCGCAAACTGGCAGAGGCCGGCTACTACGGCACGCGAATTTCGATTCACCACGGCTCGCTCGATCAGATCCCATACGCGAATTATTTCGCCAACTTGATCGTTTCCGACACCCGGGTTCTCACTGCGGAATTACCGGAAGGATTCGATCCGGCAAAGCTGACCCGGCACCTGAAACCGGTTGGCGGCAAAATTGTGGTCGGTGTAAATTCGGCTGAAGCGATCCGGAAACAGCTTGGTGAATCCGCGACACTCGATTCGGCGGAAGGCGTCAGCGTTGTGACCCGTGGGCCGCTTCCGGGAGCGGGATCGTGGTCTCACCAGTACGGCGAGGCCGGAAACACGGCCTGCTCGTACGATTACCGGGTGAAAGGCGGACTCGGTGTTTTGTGGTATGGCGATCCCGGTGAAGGAAAAATGGTGAACCGCCACGAGGGAGCGGTCAGCCCTCTGGCAATCAACGGTCGGCTTTTCGCGCAGGGCGAGGAACGGATCCTGGCGTATGACGCCTACAACGGCTTATTTTTGTGGGAACGCGAGAATCCGGATTCGATTCGGACGGGTGTGTTTCAGAATCAGAATCCGGGCAATCTCGTTGCGTCGGATAGATCGCTGTTTTTCATGCAACGCGACGAATGCATCGAACTGGACGCAGCGACCGGGGAGGAAAAAGCGATTCATTTCTTGCCGGAAACCGTTCGCGACGGCACCCACCAATGGGGATACGTCGCCTATCAGGACGGCATTTTGTTTGGCACAGCCACGATTCGGAAAGACCTCGAAGATCGGCAGAAACGGCGCGGGCGGAAAACCGACGACCTGACCGATGGCGTCTTTGCCGTTGATGTTGCGACTGGGAAACATCTCTGGCATTACACCGGAAAAACCATCGAGCACCGGACCGTTTCGATTGGTGACGAGGCGGTTTACTTCATCGATTCGACGATCACGCAGGATCAGCGGATGGAGATTTTGCGGCAGGATAAAACGAAGTTTGCGAAGCTCTCCGAGGCCGAACAAAAATTCGCCGAAGCGGAGTTGAAAAAGCAGGACATTCGCCTCGCTGTCGCGCTCGACGCGCGGTCCGGGGAGAAAAAGTGGGAGAAGGCAGTGGACGTGACGGATTGCTCCGAGATCGGAATCGGCGGCGGAAAACTGACGCTGCTGTTTCACAACAACGTGCTTCTGCTCTGCGGCGCGAACGCGAACGGGCACTATTGGAAACAGTTTATGGCCGGGGAATTTTCGAAGCGACGGCTCCTGGCCTTGTCAGGAACGAACGGCGAAAAGCTGTGGTCGAAAGATGGGAATTACCGGCACCGCCCGATCATCGTCGGGGATGAAATCATCGCCGAACCATGGTCGTTCGATCTCTACACCGGGAATCAGAAAATGCGGAAAGACCCCATCACAGGTGAGGACGTCCCGTGGTCGATGATGCGGGACGGCCACCACTGTGGCATGGTCGCGGCAACGCCCAACATGCTGACGTTCCGCTCGCGTTACACCGGCTTTTACGATCTTGAAAAAGACATCGGGACGAAACATTTCGCCGGGCACCGGACCGGGTGCTGGATCAATGCAATTCCGGCCAACGGACTGATTTCGATTCCCGAATCGTCGGCCGGTTGTGTTTGCCTGTTTTCGATTGCCTCGACAATCGTGATGGAGCCGCGCGAGGAACGCGAGGACTGGGCCATGTTTTCATCAACCGCGAAGAAAACTCCCGTGAAACACATTGCGCTGAATTTCGGCGCACCCGGCGATCGTCGCGCAGCGGACGGCACAGCCTGGCTCGCGTATCCGCGGCCGCGTCCCGAACGGCAAACGAGCCTCGACCTGGCGTTCGATTGTTCCGCTGCGTTTGCGAGAGGCGGAGGCTACGTAACTCTAAACGAATCGAGCGTCAGCCTCGATTCGTCATCACTGAAAAATGCGGCCCCCGACTGGGCCTACACGTCCTGGGCCAATGGCCTGCTCATGGCCCGGATTCCGCTCCTCGGCAAGGGGGACGCGCCTGCAAAATACACCGTCCGCCTCCACATGGCCGCTCCCGCTGAATCGGTCGAGGCGAATGCTCCCGGGCGAAAATCCCTGATCCGTTTGCAGGGCAAAGAAGTGGCCGAAGGAGTCACCGTTCAGTCCGGCGATCCAAAGCCGCAGATTTTGGAGTTTAACGGAATCGAAGTGACCGACGAACTGAAGATCGAGCAGTGGGCCGAAGACAAAGACACCGCTGATCCGGAAAAACTGCCCGTCCTGAACGCGATCGAAATCGTCCGCGAGGACGGCGAGTGAAATCGATTTAATAGGGTTGGTTTGGTGAATCAACCCTGTTTGTTCGGTCCTTCCGTTTTCAATCAGCCGCCTCCCGCCGCCGCCCGCAAGGCCAGTGCCTCGATCGTCAGCGATGGGCTCTCGCCTCCGCCGGAGCTCGGGAAAACGCTGGCATCCATGATCTGCAGGTTTTTCCAGCGATGACTCCGGCCGAATTCGTCGACGACCGAATCGTCGGGATTTTCACCCATCCGGCAGGTGCCGAAAACGTGGGTGGCGCTGAAATGAGAAAGGCTGCCGTATTCTTCGACGAGTTCCGTGACGCCACTCGCTTTTAGAATTTCGCGAGCGGTTTTGGCCATGAAATCGAGCCGTTTCAGTTCGCCTTCTCCGAGATGACTGTGGATCCGGGCCAGAGGGATGCCGTTCGCGTCTTTCTGTTCCGGATCGAGATCGATGAAACTGCCCGGATTCGGCAGCGATTCACCGATGGAACCGACGCTGAGGACATGCCCGAAAACCTCCCGCATCCTTTTTTTGTGGGATTCCCCCCAGCCACCAACCACCCGCCGGGCGTAGGCGGTCGGGCCGTTGAGCGCTGCTTCGCCGACGCCCGTGGAAAAGCGTACGCCACCGACCACGCCGTCGCCGATTGCATCGGGCGCGTTGAAGTCCCAGCAAATGCTGTCCCCCGGCAACCCGCGATAACTCCCCAGGTTTTCCGTATGCAGTCCGCTGCTGGTCCAGGCAATCGTTTCCATGAAATTTTTGCCGACCTGGCCGGATTCATTCCCGATTCCCGATGCAAAGAGCAATCGGGGCGTTTCGACTGCTCCGCAGGACACGACCAGCCGCCGCGTGGGAATGAATTCCGAAGTTCCTTCTTCATCGATCACGTGGACGCCTTTCACCCGGTCATCCTCCCCTGCCTCGATTCGAAGTACCGTCACGCCCGTTCGGATCGTGCACAATCCCGTCGCCTCTGACTTTCGCAAAAACGTGACATCGACGCTGCCCTTGTCCGTGCGCGGACAGCCGCGATTGCAGTTCGCGCAGTAATTGCAATTCGGACGCCCGTGGTAGGGTTTGGAAAGAGCTGCCCGGGAGTTTTGATCCCACTGGTAGCCGAGCTGTTCCGCACCTGCCTTGAGCTTTTGGCTGGGAAAGCCCGGCGCATGAGCCGGCAGCGGATACGGCTCGCTCCGCCAGCGCGCGCCTGGATTTTCGGGCCCGGCTACGCCGATGATTCGCTCCGCTTCGCTGTAAAATGGCTCCAGCGTTTTGTAATCAACGGGCCAGTCCGCTGCCACGCCAAACCGGGTTTTCATCTGCATTGCATCGGGATGCAGCCGGTGCGATTCGCCTGTGAACGCCAGCGTTGAACCGCCTACGCCGCGCACGTGATGATACTTGTGCGGCGACCGCCGTTTGGTTGGGTTCGTCCGGCCGGCCACCGCGTTCCACGACTGCAAATCGTCGAGTTCCGGGCCGATCTCCTGCAGTTCGGCGAAGGTCTGGCGTCCCTCCGATTCCGGTTTGTGGGGAAATCCCTGCTGCTCCCACGTCTCCTCCGCAAGCTTGTAATCCTCGAACGGATTGAATCGGGGGCCGGCCTCGAGGATCAGCACCCGCATTTTTTTTCGGGTCAGCCCGAAGGCCATCGTTCCGCCACCCGCACCCGATCCAACGATCACCGCGTCGAACTCTTCGGCAGATTTCATGGGGCGGTGTCCGGGGCGCGGGCGTAGTCCGGAAATCCAATCGGCTGCGGCGGATGGGGAAACCCGATGCCCGGCCAGCTTTCCGAGTGCCCATAGTAAAAGTTCACGCCGTCCCGCAGGGTATGGAAGAAAAATTGCCGGGGCACGGAATTTTCCGCCTCGTCCGCCTCCGCCACCTCAATGATTTTCACCCGGTCCTCATCGTCGAGCGCGGCGAAATCCGCTTTCCCCATCGCTTTGACCTGATCGTCCGCCCACTTCATCCCGCGTTGCAGCAAAAGCTCGTAGTTGTGGATCGATTTGGCGTGCTGCTCGATTTCAAAATGCACCCCCAGATCGCCCGCGCCGGGACTGAAGTCATCCGGAGGAAGCAAGGTATTCATCCAGGCCCGAAGCCCAATCTGCAGTGGCGTTGCATCCTCTCTTTCCGTCTGTCCGATCGCCACCAGACCGGCCGACGATCCCGCGGCAGCACAAGAGGCCTGCTTCACAAAATGGCGCCGGGAAAAATTCATCGTTCAGTCATTGAGACGTGACAGGATTTGCCTCCCGAAAGCCAGCACAAAAACGAACGAATAGGGTTCGTTTCACTGCGTCCCGCTCACCCGCGCATTTTCAAACAGCTCCGGTAACAACGCCGTTCCCAATCCCGGATCCTCCGGCGGCAAAAGGCGCCCGTTCTCGATCACCGGCTGTCGATCGATCAGCGCTTCGTAAAAAGTGCGGATGTGGGCGCGAACGGTTTCCTGGAACAAAACGTTGGTCGAGGCGACGGCGCAATGTAGTCCGGCGAACAGCGTCAAGGGGCCGGTGCAATCGTGCATTGTCGCGGGGATATTGAAGGCGTGGGCGAGATCAATGATCCGACGGGTTTCGCTGATCCCGCCGGCCCAGGTCGGGTCGGCCATCACGTAATCGACCGCATCGGCTCGGAGCAAATCGAGAAAGGCATTTCTGCCCAGCAGCATCTCGCTTGCGGCGATTGGGAGGCCGGATTGACGGCGAAAATTCGCCATCGTTTCGAGGTTGTCGACCGGCAGAAAATCCTCGAGCCAGAACGGCCGGATTTCGGCGAGGGCAGACGCGAGCGAAAGTGCGGCAGGAAGCCGGAAAAAGGCGTGCCCCTCGATCATGATCTCGATTTTATCGCCGACCCGGTCGCGAATTTCGCGCAGCGGCCGCATCCCTTCGTCGATGTCGGCGGGCGAAAGATAGTGGCTGCCGTAGCGG